>JAVHLY010000001.1:229267-243929 GCA_031081585.1 Armatimonadota bacterium | reverse complement strand
GTCCGCCACCCTGGTTTCGGCAGTGTTTCGGAGGGCCAGCAGCACCAGCAGAACGGCGGTAACCGCCACCAGTGCGCCCAGGAGGGAGGCCGCACTCCCGCGCCGCGGGCCCACGGGACGCGCCTCCTGCCTCAGGGGGCCCGTGAGACCTCCAGCAGGCCGGCGAGCAGCTCCTCCATCTGCCCGGCCGTCAGCAGGCCGGTGTGCCGACGCCAGATCCCCCCGCCCCGCGCGATGAAGACCGTCGTGGGCATGCCGACGATCTGGTAGCGGCGCACCGCCTGCGCGTCGGAGACCGTGCCCGCAGGGAAGGTGACACCGAGCTCGCGCAGCAGCGCCCGGCCGTCCTCCTGCGACCCCAGCCCGATGAAGGGACCGATGTCGACGCCGACCAGGTGAAAGCGCTGGCCCCCGCCTCGGGAGACGTACAGCCGCTGGAATGCCGGCAGCTCGGCCCGACAGGGCGGGCACAACCCTGCCAGGAAGTTCACGATCACCGGCCGATCCGCCCACAGCGCCGACAGGCGCACCCGCTCGCTCCCGACCACCCGGTGCCCCGGGTAGAGGCTCAGCTCGAGGTCTGGTGCCGACGGGAGCGTGGTCGCCGGGGCTGTGAGGGGAAGCTGCCGGGGGCGTCGGGCGCCGAACCCGCCGCTGCCCCACCACCCCAGGAGCAAGACCACCAGGGCGACGACCGCCCCAGCCCACAGGGCGCGGACCCGGCTCCTGGAGCTCCTCGAGTGCGTCCATCCGGCCATCCGGCCGCCTCACCCTCCCAACGGCACGTCGGAGCGTTCCCCCGCCTGCACCAAGCTTAGGACAGCCCGATACCGGCGGGGTGTGGCCCTCCTTACATCGCCTGGAGGCAGCTCTCTTTTAAGGTGGGTAGTAGGTCGCCCGTGGCGGACCCGCCGCCGGCGGAAAGGCTCCGGTAGGGATCCTCGTCACCGGATGGAGCCGAACGGCATACCAGGAGGGGTGAGCATGCCACACATGCACTGGAGCTGCGGATGCGGATACGTGGTGCACGCGGACGACGAAGAGACGCTGGTCCGGAAGGCCCAGGACCACACACGCCAGGCCCACGGCCAGGAGACGACCCGGGAGGCCGTCCTGAAGGCTGCCGAGGCCGCTTCCCACTGAGTGGGAGGGAGGGACAGGCTGAGCCTGGGAGGGGGGCGGGCGGGTGGCCCGCGTCGTGGTCTTCGACGTGAACGAGACCTTGCTCGACCTGCGGGCGCTCGACCCGCTCTTCGAACGCGTCTTCGGGGACGCCGCCGTCCGACGCCAGTGGTTCCAGCAGCTGGTCCAGAGTTTCCTGGTCACCGTCGTGGTGGGCAGGTACGTCGACTTCGGGACGATCGCCCGCGGGGCGCTGGACATGGTGGCGGCACGACTGGGGCGGCCATTGACCGAGGATGACCGCATGCGCATCCTCAGGGCCATCCTGGAGCTCCCGCCCCATCCGGACATACGGGCGAGCCTCGAGCGGCTGCGCGCGGCCGGCTTCCGGCTGGGGACGCTGACCAATTCCACCAGGGCCGTCGCGGAAGCCCAGGTCGCCAACGCCGGGCTGGCCGACCTGTTCGAACACGTGGTCTCCGCGGACGAGGTCAGACGGCTGAAGCCGGCGCCCGAACCCTACCGCCTGGCCGCCGAGCGCTTCGGCGTGGCCGCGGGGGCGACGTGGCTGGTGGCGGCGCACGCGTGGGACGTGGTGGGGGCGATGCAGGCCGGCTGCCGGGCCGCCTTCGTGGCCCGCCCGGGCATGGTCCTCGATCCGGTCCACGAACCCCCGGAGGTCGTCGGCCGCGACCTGGAGGAGGTGGCCGACGCCATCATCGGCCGAGAGAGGCACGGCTGACGCGCCAGCGGCGGGCCGCCGGGTGCAAGCCGGACGCGGTGGGTCCCAGCCGGGTCTCGCCCCGCCGGGTCTCGTGGAAGGAGGATGGGTCGCCGTGCGACAGCTACTCGTGGTGACCGTGCTGCTGGCGGTGCTGGCGCTCGCGCTATGGCCCCCGATGTTCATGCAGGCCGGACACGAGAAGCCTGTGCCCTTCTCGACTGCCGAGTGGAAGACGAACTTCGCCAAACACAGCGTCCCGCTGGAGGAGATCATCTCCGGCGGACCGCCCAAGGACGGCATCCCGGCCATTGACGCCCCGAAGTTCGACACGGTGGCCGCAGGGGACCGGTGGCTCAAGGCCCGGGAACCCGTCGTCCTCTTCCAGTGGAGGAGCGAGGCCCGAGCCTACCCGCTCCAGATCCTGATCTGGCACGAGATCGTGAACGACACCGTCGCCGGCCAGCCGGTCGCCATCACCTTCTGCCCGCTCTGCAACACCGCCATCGCCTTCGACCGGCGCCTGGCGGGCCGGGTCCTCGACTTCGGCACGACGGGCAAACTGCGCTTCTCGGACCTGGTGATGTACGACCGGCAGACCGAGTCCTGGTGGCAGCAGGTCACCGGTGAGGCCATCGTGGGCGACCTGACCGGGCGGCAGCTGACCTTTCTGCCGGCCCAGATCGTCTCGTGGGACACGTTCCGGCGGCACATGCCCCAGGGCAAGGTCCTGAACCGCGACACCGGGCACGCCCGCCCCTACGGCCGCAACCCCTACACGGGCTACGACGACATGAACAGCTCGCCGTTCCTCTACACGGGCCCGCAGGATGCACGGCTCCGGCCCATGGAACGGGTGGCCACGGTCTCGCTGGGCGGTGAGGACGTCGCGTACCCGTTCAGCGTGCTGGAAAAGGTGCGGGTGGTCAACGACACAGTGGGAAGGCGGCCCATCGTGGTGATCTTCGAGCGTGGGGTGGCCTCGGCGCTCGACCGGAGCAGCATCGCTGACTCCCGAGACGTGGGGACCGCCGCGGTCTTCGAGCGGGTGCTGGACGGCCGTACGCTGCAGTTTGCCCTGGAGGGGGAACGGGTCGTGGACACCCAGACCCGGAGCGCCTGGACCATCCTGGGGGTGGCGACGTCCGGCCCGCTGCGAGGGCGGCGGCTGACCCCCGTGGTGAGCGCCCAGCACTTCTGGTTCTCCTGGGCGGTCTTCCGCCCCA
Source organism: Armatimonadota bacterium (assembly GCA_031081585.1). NCBI lineage: Bacteria > Bacillati > Armatimonadota > Armatimonadota bacterium. The sequence continues at coordinate 240,860 of JAVHLY010000001.1, read as the reverse complement.
GGACGCGGATCTACACGCCGTAGGCCGCTGGACTCCGTTCGCCCCGCCAGGGGGGAAGGATGTATGCACCTGGGCGCAGCCATCATTGCAGGATTGGTGGGGACCGCGGCGATCACGCCTCTCCTCTACATGGGGCCGATGATGGGCATGCCGCGGATGGACATGGTGGGCATGCTCGGCACCATGGTCGCCCCGCCCGGGGCGGCTGCGGTCGTCCTGGGGATGGTGATGCACTTCGTCCTGGGGGCTATCTTCGCCATCGTCTACGCCGCGCTGTGGGCAGTCGGCCTGGGAGCGCCGACCTGGCTGTGGGGACTCATCTTCGGCTTCGTTCATGCCGTGGTCGTGCGAGGACTCATGCCCGTGGTCATGCGGATGCACCCGCGTCGTCCCGAGATGGCATTGAATGGCAAGGCCACGGCCGGCGTGATCATGGGGCACCTGGTCTTCGGCCTGGTCGTGGCTCTCGTCTACCGGGCGATCGCGGGGTAGCCGACCGCCGGGCAGTCGTCAGCGAAGCTGGCACCGGTGCTCAGCCTACGCGCCGCAGCGGGACCCACCACCGTTCCCCGAAGATCGGCCCGACCTCCAACCCCACGCTCCGGTAGAGGGCAGGGGGGATGCCGATATCCGCCAGGAACAGGTCCCCACGGACGGACGCCAGTCCCGTCTTGGGCAGGGCCAGCGTGACGGTGCGGGTTGGCCGGATGGCGGGCCCGGGCGCTTCCCCGGTGGTCGCATCGACTCCCGATGGAACATCCAGCGCCAGGATGGGCGCACGGACCGCGCCAGCCAGCGCGATGAGTTCGGCGACCCGTCCTCGAGGAGGTCCGACCAGACCGTAGCCGACCAGCGCGTCGACTACCACCCCGGCTGCAGCCAGCGCGTGGGGGACATCGGCGTCATCCAGCGGCTGGAGGCCGGCAGCCCGAAGAGCGTGCATCTGAGTGGCCGCCGGACCGCGGAGCGCCTCGACCGGGCGGTCGAGCGCGACGGCGGTCGGCACGCCCCGGTTGTGGAGGTGACGTGCACAGCACAGGCCGCCCCCGCCGTTGCCGCCGGGGCCGGCCAGGACGACGACCGGACCGTCGCGTCCAGCCTGGAGCAGGAGCGCATGCTCGGCCAGGGCCCGGCCGGCGTGCTCCATCATCTGCAGGATCCCCAGGCCGAAGGTCTCGACCGCCAGGGTGTCCACTCGGCGCATCTCCTCCGCGGTCACAGCGGGCACCGGCAGGCCGTCCTCACGCTGGAACACCATCGCCGACCCCCTCTGCGGCCTCAGACGTCGGCCGCTTCCTCGTGGGCGGTGAGCGGTGCGACCGGCGCCGGCCCACAGGCGGGGACCCGAGCGGCCTTCAACAGATTCATGGCCGCGCCGATCAGCCCCACGTGGCTGAAGGCCTGGGGAAAGTTGCCGAGCGCCTCCCCCGTGTGCGGGTCGAGCTCCTCCGCCAGGAGGCCCAAGTCGTTGGTGTAGCCGAGCAGGCGCTCGAAGAGCGCCCGCGCCTCCTCCAGGCGTCCCAGCATGGCCAGGGCGTCCACCAGCCAGAAGGTGCAGATGACGAAGGTGCCCTCCGGCCCGCCCACGCCGTCGTGCTCGGTGTTCCGGTACCGGTAGACGAACCCGTCGTGGGTGAGCTCGGCCCGGACCCGCTCCACGGTGGCCGCGACCCGCGGGTCGTGCGCCGGCAGGAAGCGCACCAGCGGAATCAGCAGCAGCGAGGCGTCGACCTCCGGGCTCCCGGCCGACTGGGCGAAGGCGCCGGTGCGCCGGTCCACGCCCTCGGTCTCGATCCAGGTCCGGATGCGGCGCTGCAGTGCGCGCCACCGGCCAAGCGGCGCCGGCAGGCCCAGCGCCCGGGCCAGGCGGATGGCCCGGTCGACCGCCACCCAGGCCATGACCTTGGAGGAGACGAAGTGGCGGGGAGCGCCGCGGATCTCCCAGATGCCACGGTCGGGCTGCAGCCACAGCCGCTCGACGACGTCGACCACGCCCTGGAGGAACTCCCAGAAGACCGGGTCGATCTCGCCCCCGTGCCGGTGGTAGAGCCAGGCCGTGTCCGCCAGGTAGCCGTAGACGTCGAGCTGGAACTGGTCGGCGGCGGCGTTGCCGATGCGCACGGGCCGCGAGCCGCGGTACCCCTCCAGCCCGGTCAGCTCGACCTCGGGGATCAGCCGCTCGCCCCCGACACCGTACATGATCTGCAGGTCCTCCGCCCGCCCCGCCGTCGTGCGCACGAGCCACCTCATGAAGGCGTGCGCCTCCTCGGTGTAGCCCAGGGTGAAGAGCGCGTAGAGGGTCAGGGCGGCGTCGCGCAGCCAGGTGTACCGGTAGTCCCAGTTGCGGGTCCCGCCGATCTGCTCCGGGAGCGAGGTGGTGGGCGCGGCCACGATGGCGCCGGTCGGCGCGTTGGTCAGGGCCTTCAGCACGAGGGCGCTGCGCAGCACCGCTTCCCGGTAGGGCCCGTCGTAAGTGCACGCCGCCGCCCAGCGGGTCCAGAAGGCCACCGTCTGCTCGAGCCGCCTGTGGATCTCCTCGCGGCTGCAGCGCACCAGGTGCAGGTCGTGGGGCAGCATGTAGGTGATGGCACAGACCGCCTCCTCCCCGGCGTGCAGCGTCGCCCGCCCCGAGGCGTCGCCGGGCCCCATCCGCGTGAGGGGGATGGTGGACTGGAAGGCCAGGGCGTCGGCGCCGCCGTAGGCCACCCCGGCGTCCTCGGCCCGGAGCTCCACGCGCGGAACGGTGCGGCCGAAGTCGAACCGCGGAGAGAGCTGCACCTCGACCTCGACGGCGCCGGCCTCGCCGCGGACGAGGCGGAGGAGCTGATGGTAGGGGTGGGCGCGCCCGCCCCGCCCGGCCGGGTGCACGGGCAGGCAGTCGATGAGGCGCACTCGGCCCGCCGCCGTCTCGAAGGTGGTCTCCAGCACGTTGGTCCCGGGGAGGTAGCGGCGGCTCGTCCGGTACGGCGCGGTCGGCGCGATCCGGCAGTAGCCGCCCTTACGCCAGTCGAGGATCCGCGCGAAGGCCGGGCGGGCGTCGAAGCGGTGGAAGCAGCACCAGTCCACGGACCCGTCCCGGGAGACCAGGGCGGCCGAGTGGGCATCGCTGATGAGGCCGTACGCCCCAATGGGCGGGTAGGGTGAAGGCTCCGCCACGATCTCCACGATACCCTCTGGCTCAACCGGGAGCACTCCTCCCGCCCGGCCGCAGCGACACGGTGGGTCGGCGCGCCGCGTGGGGGAGCCGGGTCCGCGAGGCCTGTGGGCTACGCCGGGCGCCAGCGCACCGGCGCAGAGACCGGGATGGGGCAGTTCACCACGAACACCCGCCCCTGCGTGTCGGGCGTCCCCGGCCAGCGCTTGAGGGCGCCCGCCTCCTCCAACCTCAGGAGCTCCAGCTGATTGCGGACGACGCGGGGGCGGTGACCCTCCACCCAGGTGAAGGTGAAGTGGTCCCAGAGCGGGCTCCAGACGGGATTGCCCGGCAGGCTGTCCACGATGGAGGGCTGGAACCCCATGGGGCCGGGGCCCGGAATGCCGTTGCCGAACACGAGGATCTTGGCGGTGGCGCGCGCGGCGGTCAACCCCTGCGTCCTCGGGGAGGCGGCAATGCGCATCATCGGCGCCATCGGGGCGGCGGAGGTGTCGGTGACGATGTACCACTCGCCGGGGAAGCACTGCTGGAGCTTGAAGGTGACCTCGCGCCGGTCGATGTCCGGCGGCTTCAGGAGCTGGCCCTCCCCCAGGTAGGCGGCCCGCACACGGTCGTGGGGCAGCTCGCCGCCGGGCCAGCGGACGAAGGGCAGGTTCAGGGCGATCCCTGTGGGCACGATGCGCACCCGGCCTTCCGCAGCCGCTTCCTGCACCGCCGCCGCCGAAGTGAGGAGGCGGGGGGAGCGCCGGAAGGTGACCCGGTGCAGGTGGAAGATCGGGGTGTACTCGTCCCGCCCGGGGACTGTGCTGACCACCGGACGCTGGCCGGCGACGCCCCCGACGACCTGGTAGTAGCTGGCGGCCAGCTTCGCGACGATGGCCTGGCGCAGCTTGGGGGCGTGCACTAGGCCCACGCGACGGGCCAGGGCGGGGTCGGAGGTGTCCGTCCGGATGTGGTAGGCGCGTTCGCCGTCGATGAAGACGGGATGGAGGCGGAACGTCACGAAGCCGAAGTGGCCCGTCCAGCCCTGTGGCGCGGTGGAGAAGCGAAGGACGTCACGGACGAGCCTGCGCGCCGCCGGGGCGCCCGCCGCCACGGGCCGCGGCACCAGCACGCCGAGCCCTTCCAGTGCCGGCAGTGACATGGCCAGGCCGGCCAAGCGGAGCAGGTCACGCCGCCGCCAGAGGAATGGAGAGGCTGAACGCGACATCCTGGACCTCCCTCCCGGATGGGGAACTCCGACAGCCCTGGCGCGCTGTGAGCAACCTCACAGCCAGGGTGGACGAGGTCACATACTACTAAAGGAGACCCGGAGGCGCTGTCAGGGACCTTACACTCTGAGGGGAGGCGGCCGGGCGGAGGCGGGGCGGCCGGGCCAATCAGCACGGGGAGGTGGCCTGTGGCGAAGACGGTGATCGTCTACACGCAGCCCGGGTGAACCTTCTGCGGCCGGGCGAAGGAGTTCCTTCGCCAGCACGGGATCCCCTTCGAGGAGCGCGACGTCACGCAGAACGAGGCATACTATGACGAGCTGGACCGCCTGAACGTCTACTCCACGCCGGCCATCCTGGTCGACGGCGAGGTCGTGGTAGGCTTTAACCGCAAGCGCCTGGCGGAGCTGCTCGGGCTTCCAGGGTAGACCAAATAGGACGGGCACCTCGGCCAAACCGAAGGAGCGGGCTCGAGGAGGCGCCGGAGCCGCCTGCCGATGCGGCCTCACCCGCCCCGCCGCGTCCGCGGCGGGGCGACCTCAATAGGCCCGGGCCCAGTAGACCGTGGCGCGGGCGGGTTGGCCGCAGACGATGCAGGCGCCCTCCGGGACGTCGTCGAGCGGGATCACCCGCGGCGATGCCCCGGTGGCCTCCCGCAGCCGGTCCTCGCAGGCCTGGGCCTCGCACCACCTCACGCGCACGAACCCCCGCTGGGCCTGGATGTGCGCAGCCACCTCGTCGACGGTGCGCGCCTCGACGATGTGGGCCCGCAGGTAGGCCTGCCCGCGCTCGAAGAGGCTCTGCTGCACGGTGTCGAGCATGTGGGTGAGGGCGTCCTCCAGACGCTCCAGGGCCACCGTCTCCTTCTCGCCCCCGGTGCGCGGGACCAGCACGACCTGCCCGCGCGGCAGGTCGCGCGGGCCCAGCTCCAGGCGCACCGGCACGCCGCGCAGCTCCCACTCGTGAAACTTCCACCCCGGGGTGTACTGTTCGCGGTCGTCCAGGGTGACGCGGAAGCGCTGCTCCAGACGGGCGGCCAGCTCGGCGGCGCGCTGGCGCACCATCTCACCGTCCTTGCCCGGGATGGGCACGATGACCACCTGGTAGGGGGCAATGGCCGGCGGGAGCTGCAGGCCCCGGTCGTCGCCGTGGGCCATGACCAGCGCGCCGATGATGCGGGAGGAGATCGCCCACGAGGTCGTGGAGACGTACTTCTCCTGGTTGTCCGCGTCGAGGAAGCGGATGTCGAAGGCCCGGCCGAAGTTCTGGCCAAAGTAGTGGGAGGTGCCGGCCTGGATCGCCTGCGCGTCTGGCATCAGGGCCTCCAGGGTGTAGGTGCGCTGGGCGCCGGCGAAGCGCTCGCTGGGCGGCTTGCGCCCCACCAGCACGGGGATGGCCAGGACCTGCTCGACGAACTCCCGGTAGATGTCCAGGATGAGCAGGGCCTCGCGCTCCGCCTCCTCCTCGGTGCGGTGGGCGGTGTGCCCCTCGTGCCAGTAGAACTCCCGCGTACGCAGGAAGAGCCGGGTGGCCTTCTCCCAGCGGACGACACTGTTCCACAGCACGATGAGGATGGGCAGGTCACGGTACGACTGCACCCACCGGGCGTACATCGGCATGATGATGGCCTCGGAGGTGGGGCGCACCGCCAGGCGCTCCTCCAGCTCCTCGTCGCCCCCATGGGTCACCCAGGCCACCTGGGGGGCGAACCCCTGCACGTGCTCCGCCTCGCGGCGGAGCAGGCTCTCCGGGATGAGCACCGGGAACGCGGCGGTGACGTGCCCGGTGGCCTTGAAGCGGGCGTCCAGCCAGCGCTGCATCCCCTCCCAGAGCGCGTAGCCGTAGGGGCGGATGACCATCATGCCGCGCACCGGCGCGTAGTCGGCCAGCTCGGCGCGCAGGCAGACGGCGGTGTACCACTCCGAGAAGTCCTGCTCGCGGCTCGGGATCTGCACGGCCTGTCTCACCGTCATCGTCCGGCCCTCCCTGGCGGGCCCCTGAGAAACATCGACGCCCCGTCCGAAGGGACGGGGCGTGCCCGCGGTACCACCCTGCTTCCGGCGCCCGACGGCGCCGGCGCTTTGTGCCCGGTCACGGCGGGCTGCCGCGGACTCGGAGGCTGGGTTCGGCGCGACCGTCCACCGGGCTCACACCCGCCCCGGCTCGCTCTCGGCGGCGCGGCGCCTACGCGCCCTCCTCATCGCCCTGGCCTTACGCTACCCGCGGCCTCGGGCCGGGTCAAGACGCCAGGCGGTCGTCCCGGTCAGGTGCAGCGCGGCAGCTCGATGGTGATGGGCGCGTTGAAGTCCTGGTAGTCCGTGATCATGAACGGCTTGCCCTGGTCGAACGCCTCCGACCGGCGCGGCATCCCGTCCGCGGTGACGGAGAGGCGCTCCTCATGGGCGCGCTGTCCCGACATCCGCCACACGATCTGGTAGACCCGCGCCGGGGCGCCGCCGACTGTCGCGTCGGAGAGCCGCCGCACCTCGACCTCGGGCTCGCTGGCTCCCTGGCCACCGCTGCTCCCGCCGCCCTCGTCCAGGGTCTGGCACCGCCACCCCATGAGGCGCTGCGTGACCGCCTGCATCATGGCGTTCATGGCCGCCTGCAAGAAGAACCCGGTGAGGAAACCGACCGGGTCCAGGAAGGCGCTGAGCAGCCCCCCGAGCCCGAGCGAGGGCTGCGGCACCGCCGGCTGACTGGTCTTGCTCACGAACCGGGAGGCCAGCTGGCGCCCGACGATGATCGACTCGGCCATGCCCTCCGGGAACTCCATGACCGTCCGCCGCCGGTCGGGGTTCACCACCTCCGTAAGGATCGTCATCTGCCGTTGGGCGCTCATCTCGGGACCGAGCGACATGATCATCCTGTAGGTCCGGAGGGCCTGGAGGCGGTCGAAAGCCGCCTTGACCTCCTCCCAGGCCCCCGCGTCCCCGCTCACCCGCTGGGCTGGCGCGGGCGTGACCGCCAGGACCACCAGCACCACCGCGGCGACCAGGCGCACGGCCCTCACCCCCCCTCCTTGGACAACCCTAGGCGGGCATGCTTAGCGAAAGGCTAAGCGCCTGGCCCGATCACGGGGGATCCGCAGGATGACGGCGGCGGATCAGCTGCAGGCCGGCAGCGGGATGGTGATGGGCGCGTTGAAGTCGTAGTAGTCGACGGTCGTGACGGGTTGGCCGCCCTTCCCGCCGAGGAGCTCCAGACGCCGCGGCAACCCGTCCCGTCCGACGTAGAGCCGTTGCGTCGTCGTCCCGCCCTTGCCGGAGGTCGCGTACTCGTAGGCCTGGGTGGACACGCCCGCGACGGTCCTCGGGCCCAGCCGGCGCACCGTGATCTCCCCCTCGGCCTTCCCCGGCTGTGGCGGTTGCGCCGGGGCAGCCCCTTTGGGCAGGGCTCCCTGGCACTGCCAGGTCCCGAGCATGCCGGGCCCCGCCATGCGGAACCGGGTCTCCTTCCCCACGGTGATCGACTCGATGGTGATCTCCCCCTGCTTCATCACCATCCGGGAGCGGTCGGGGTTCACCCGCTCCACCACCGACGGCGCGGGCTGCCCCGACGAGGTGACGCGCATCCGGTAGGTCTTCAGGCGGCTCAGTCGCTCCCAGGCGGCCGAGATCTCCTGCCAGGCCCGCACATCGCCCCTGACCGTCTGGCCGACGGCCGCCGTGGCGCACAGCAGGACACCGATGAGCGCAGCCAGCACGCGCATGAACCCCATCCCTCCCCCACAGCGGTCCCACCGGTCGCCGACGCCCGGCGGTCCGGCGGTCTCGCTCGGTCGGCGGTGCCCGCCGGCAATGGTGCAGGACCGAGCGGCCCTGGGCCTCCCCGCACAGCGACTCGTCTTCTTGGTGGTCAGGTGAGCCCTACGCTCTGTTCGCCCCGCGGGGAGGGGCTCCTGCCCGCCTGGAGGACCTGCCGGCGGAGCCGATCGGGCGGGGCGTAGCCAGCGTTGAAGGCCACGACCCGCCCCTCGCCGTCCAGCACCACGGTGCTCGGCACGGTGAAGACGGTGAATGCCCGGGCCAGGGCCGGCTCCTGGACGATGTCCACCTCGCGCACCGTCACCGCCTCTCCCAGGGCCGCGGCAACCTCGTCGAGGGCGGGGCGCTGGGCGCTGCGGCAGACGGCGCAGTCCGTGGAGGCAAAGGCCAGGATGGCCGGGCGGCCCGGCGGGACCAGCCCGTCGAGCGCCCCCGTGTGCGCCAGACGCCGCGTGAGCGCCTGCGGGCGGCGCCACAGCCAGAGCGCGACGAGCCCCAGCGCGGCGAGGATGGCGAGGAGGACCAGCAGGCGGGTCATGCGGCTTCGCGGCGGCGGATGAGGCCGGCCCGCCGGAGCTGCGCGTAGAGGAAGCACCCCGCGCAGAAGTTCCAGAGGACGTTCACCGCCGCCAGTACCGCCACCAGGGCCGCCAGGAGCCAGCCCACCGCGGACGCGCCGGCGGCAAAGGCGGCGGCGGCGACTGCCAGGACCCCGCCGCCCACCCCCTGGGCGAAGCGGTGCGGCGCGGGGTCGTCCGGCACCGGGTGGGGCCGGACGACCCGCAGCGGCAGGACGACGTGACGGTAGAGGAGCCGGAGCGGCCCGGACTCTCCCAGCGCCACGTTCAGCAGGAGGACGGCCGCCAGGACGGCCACCAGGACCGGCAGGGCGGCCAGCCAGGCCACGGCCACCGTGAGGACGATGACCACCTGGCCGAACTTGATGGCGTTGTGGTCGACCGTCGTGGGGTGGGGCGCGCGCGGCGATCCCATGGGTGCCCTCACCGCTCGATGGGGCTGGCCACCAGGCTGCCCCACTCGGTCCAGGACCCGTCGTAGTTGCGCACCGAGGGGTAGCCGAGCAGGTAGCCCAGCGTGAACCAGGTGAGGGAGGAGCGCTCCCCGATGCGGCAGTAGGCCACCACCTCGCGGTCGGGGGTGATCCCGGCGCTCTCGTAGAGGCGCCGCAGCTCCTCGGGGGATTTGAACGTCCCGTCCTCCCGCAGGTTCTGCACCCAGGGGATGTTCACGGCCCCGGGGATGTGCCCGCCGCGCTGAGCCCCCTCCTGGGGATAGGCCGGGGGCGCCAGCAGCTCGCCGCGGTACTCCTCGGGGGAGCGGACGTCCACCAGGGCCAGCGACCGGTCGCCGAGCCGCCGCAGGAGGTCGTCCCGAAAGGCGCGGATCTGCCGGTCGGGATCCCCCGCGCGGTAGGTGGCCGGCGGGAAGCGGGGGACGTCCGTCGTGAGCGGGCGCTCCTCGCGCACCCAGCGGTCCCGCCCCCCGTTGAGCAGCCGCGCGTCCCGGTGCCCGTAGTACTTGAAGAGCCAGAAGGCGTAGGCGGCGAACCAGTTGTGCCGGTCGCCGTAGAGGACCACGGTGTGCGCGTCGCTGATGCCGCGCTCCCCCAGGAGCTGGGCGAAGCGCTCCCGACTCACCCAGTCGCGCACCACCGGGTCCTGCAGGTCCTCCCGCCAGTGCAGCAGGAGGGCGTTGGGGATGTGCCCCTCCGCGTAGAGCGCGGTGTTCTCGCTCGACTCCACGATGCGCACCGTGGGGTCGTCCAGGTGCGCCTGCAGCCACTCCGGCTCGACCAGAACCTCAGGGTGTGCGTATGCCATCGTCTCCACCTCGCTCCTCACATCCGGAGTCCGTCCGTTCCACCGCAGCGGAGGCGGTAGAACCGCACGGCGTGCCCGCCCGCCCTGTCGTGCGGGCGACGGTCAGCGACGGCGGAGACCGCGGTGCCTTCGGGGGAGTGTCAGCGCCGGCGGATCAGGCCGGCCGGGGACGGGCGAAGGCACGCGGCCTCCGCCCGGGACAGATGCACTGTCGCGGAGTGAACGGCCTGTACGCAAACCCGATGACCATCACGATTAGGTTCAGGGTAGCACCCTCGTCCCGGCCGTCAAGGGCCGGGTGTCAAGAAGCCGGCGCCCAGGGGCGCGGCTAGGCGGAACCCGCCGGGGGCTGCGCCGGCGAGGCCTCCGCCGGTCGCGAGGCCGCGGTGCGCCGGATCCAGGCCATCGCCTCTTCCACCGTGCGCTCCCCCGCCTCCCGGTCCGGGGGCGGTGGGAGCGGCGGACCGATGCACACCCGCACGGGGACGGGGCGGGGAAGGTAGCGGCCGAGCGGCAGGGCGCGCGACGAGCCCACGACGGCTACGGGGACGACGGGGACGTGTGCGGCGGCGGCCAGAAGTCCTGCGCCGGGCCTGAGCGCCCCTCCGGAGGGCGCCACCCGCCCCTCCGGGAAGATGACGAGGAGGCCGCCCGCCCGCAGGACCCGCACCGCCTCGCGGACGGCCGCCGCGTCCACCCGGCCCCGGCGCACCGGGACGACGCCGTACGCCCGCATCACCCACCCCACCACTGGCCAGGTGAGGAACTCGGCCGCCCCCATGAAGACGGCACGCCGCGGGAGGGCGGCGGCGATGAGGACGGGGTCGAGGGCGCTGGGGTGGTTGGCCACCAGGAGGGCCGCCCCGGCCGGTACGTGCGCCGTCCCCTCCACGGCCAGGCGCAGGTAGCACCCCAGCACCGCGCGCACCACACGGTAGGCCAGCCGGTAGGGCCATGTCTCGGGCCTGGGGAGATCAGTCAGACCGACCGGTCGTCCTCTCCTCCGGGTTCCTGGACCCCAGTGCCGGGCGACCGCTCCCCGGCCGACGGGGCGCGGCCTCAGCCTCCCGCAGCGCCTCGTGACGGGGCCGCTCCGCCACCACCAGGACCAGGGCCCGGGCCAGCACGGGAATGCCGCGCAGGATCCAGGCGAGCGGCTTGAGGATGGAGATGAAGAGCAGGCCGACGACGCCGATCCCCCGCCGGAGCCAGCGCAGGCGACGCCCCAGGGCCTGCAGGGCCGGCGTTCGCTCGTAGACGACCGCCCCCACGACGATGCTCAGGGAGATCAGCAGGCGCTGGACCTCGTTCGGCCGGACGTGGAGGAGGTCCTCCACCAGGAGGCCCAGGCCGATGGTGAGCACCAGCAGGTAGGCGGCGGCTTCGAGCACCGGGAACCGCTCGATGAGGCGGACGAACACGCCGGCGGCGAAGCGCATCGTGACGATCCCGAGCGCCACCCCGGTCATGACCACCCAGAAGTCGCGGGAGAGGGCCACGGCGGCGACGACGTTGTCCAGGCTGAAGGCCAGGTCGGCCAGCTCGACCGCCAGCACCACGCTCCAGAAGGAGCGCTCCAGCTTCGGGAGGGGCTCCCCCGCCGCCTCCGCCGCCTCCCGC
>JAVHLY010000001.1:215811-229167 GCA_031081585.1 Armatimonadota bacterium | reverse complement strand
CCTCCCGCGGCGTTTCCCCCAGGTGGTCGACGCCGAGCTTCACCAGGTAGAGGCCGCCGAGCAGCAGCAACCAGCGGTTCCGCACTACCCAGGAGGCCAGGAAGAGCATGAGCCCGCGCCCGAGGTAGGCGCCCAGCAGGCCCACCTTGAGGGCGGCGGGCCGCTGCCCGCCCAGGAGGCGGTGCACCGGTGCCTGGAGGAACTGCAGCGGGCGGGGCCACGGCACCGGCTCGTCCGGCGGCAGGTGGGCGACCATCGCCCCCAGCACCGCCGCGTTGTCGATGGAGAGGATCCCCTCCAGGTAGATCAGCTGCAGGACGATGAAGACGACGACCCACGGGTCGGGCATCGAGAATCCAGCATAGCCCATCGCGGACGCCCTGTCCCGTGCGGCGTCAGCGGGCCAGCGAGCGGACGAAGAGCAGGAAGGCGGCCAGGGCGACCTGGAGGAGCAGCGCGAGGCCGAAGAGCGCCTGCCAGAGGGGCGCCCAGCCCCGGGTCAGGGCGAGAGCCAGGCCCGCAGCGGCCAGGAGGAGCCCGGCCAGGAGGGCCACGGCACCGCGGGAGGGCGCGGCGACCTCCGCAGCGGCCGCCGGTGCCGGCTGGGGCGCCTCGGGCGGGGAGACGTAGTAGGGAACGTCCGTGACCACGGTGATGCGCCCGGCGCGGCTGCGGCGGAGGAAGAGCGCGGCTTTGAAGAGCAGCGCGGTCTGGTTGTGCAGCAGGAAGTGCCACCAGCGGCTGGGGACGAACTCGGGGAGCACGATGGTCAGGTACTGGTCGAAGCCCACGCGCCACTCCAGCTCGGCCAGGTAGTCGAGGAAGGGCCCGAGCACGGAGCGGTAGGGGGAGGGCAGCACGCGCAGGGGGATGCCCAGCCCCCAGGTCTGCCAGCGCTCGCGCAACTGGGCCGTCTCCTCCGGATCGACCTCCACGTGCACCGCCGTCACGTCGTCGCTCAGCGAGCGGGCGTAGCGCAGGGCCGGCAGGACGGCGCGGTTGATCCCGCCGACCGGGACGACCACCTTGTGGTGCACCTCGGCGGCCGGCGGCCGCGCCCCGGCCAGGCTCAGCTCCCGGCGCAGCTGCAGGTAGTGGCCGTAGACGGCGCGCATCGCCGCGACGAACAGGGGCAGCACCCCGGCGACAATCCACGCCCCCTGGGCGAACTTGGCCACGAGCACCACGCCCAGCACGACCGCCGTCGCCGCAGCTCCCGCCAGGTTGATCAGCAGGCTGTGCACCCACCCCCGGCCCCGCCGGCGCCACCACCGCCGCACCATGCCGCTCTGGGAGAGCGTGAACGAGAGGAAGACGCCCACCGCGTACAGCGGGATGAGGCTATGCGTCCGCGCGTCGAAGAGGACGATCAGCCCGCCGGCCAGCACGGCCAGGGCGACGATGCCGTTAGCGAAGACGAGCCGGTCGCCCAGGTTGCGGAACTGGATGGGGAGGAAGCGGTCGCGGGCCAGGATCGAGGCCAGCCGCGGGAAGTCGGCGAAGCTCGTGTTGGCCGCCAGGATGAGGATCATGGCCGTGGCGGCCTGGACGACGTAGTACGCCGGACCGGCGCCCAGGATCAGCCGGGCCAGCTGGGAGACTACCGTCTCCTCCTCCACCGGCACCACCCCCAGGTGCGTGGCCAGCCAGGTGAGGCCGAGGAAGAGCGTGCTGAGCACGGCGGCCATCCAGAAGAGCGTGATGCCGGCGTTGCGTGCCTCCGGCGGGCGGAAGGCCTGCACGCCGTTGCTGATCGCCTCGATCCCGGTCATGGCCGCCGACCCCGAGGCGAAGGCCCGCAGGAGGAGCATGAGGCTCAGCGGCTGGACCACCGCCGCCTCGGCCGGCAGGCGCGGCCGCACCGGCGGGGCCTCCCAGGTCCGCAGGAGGCCCAGGGCGATCAGCGCCAGCATCGACCCGATGAACAGATAGGTGGGGACGCTGAAGATCGTCCCCGACTCGCGCACCCCGCGCAGGTTGACGAGCGCGATCACGGCGACGGCCAGCAGCGCCAGGGCCACGCGGTGGCCGAAGAGCGCCGGCACCGCCGAGGTGATGGCCGCCACGCCCGCCGAGACGCTCACCGCCACCGTCAGGATGTAGTCGATCAACAACGCCGCGGCGGCCACGAGCCCCGGCCACACGCCCAGGTTGTCGCGGGCCACGATGTAGGCGCCGCCGCCCGAGGGGTAGGCGTGGATGGTCTGGTGATAGGAGAAGGCCACGATGAGCAGGACGGTGGTGATGGCCAGCGCGATGGGCCAGGCCAGGGGCAGCGCGGTCGCCCCGGCGGCCATCAGCACCAGCAGGATCTCCTCCGTGGCGTAGGCCGAGGAGGAGAGCGCGTCGGAAGCAAAGACCGCCAACCCCTGGATGCGGTTGAGGCGCTCGTGGACCAACCGCTGGGTGGGCAGCGGCGGACCGATGAGCACGCGACGGAGCGTCGCCAGCGCCATGGTGAGGCCCTGCAAGGTGAGGCGGTGGCCGGCGGGAGCGGGCCGGTGAGCCCGCTCCCGCGCCCGTCCCCCGGAGCGCGGCGCGCCGGGGGAAGGCGCGCGGCGCCCGGGGACGGCGTGCCTAGCTCCCGGCCACCTCCCCCGCCACGCGCGGGCGCACCTCCTCCCGGCCCAGCGCCGTGCGCTTGCTCAGGTAGACGCCCACGGCGATGACGAGGAGGGCCAGCAGGGCCACCCCTCCGCGCACCTCCAGGCTCAACGGCCGCACGATCACCGGGGCGATGAGGATGGCCACCAGGTTCATCACCTTGATCAGCGGGTTGAGAGCCGGGCCGGCGGTGTCCTTCAGGGGGTCGCCCACCGTGTCGCCGATGACGGCGGCCTTGTGCGCGTCGGTGCCCTTGCCCCCCAGGTAGCCGTCCTCGATCTTCTTCTTGGCGTTGTCCCAGGCCCCGCCGGTGTTGGCCATGAAGACGGCCAGCAGCTGCGCGGTGAGGATGGCCCCCGCCAGGTAGCCTCCGAGCGCCCCCGCGCCCAGCCCGAACCCCACGAGCACCGGCGCGCCGATGGCCAGCAGCGCCGGGCTGAGCAGCTCCCGCTGCGCCGCGCGGGTGACGATGTCCACGCAGCGCGAGTAGTCGGGGCGGGCCCGCCCCTCCATCAGGCCCGGGATCTCCCGGAACTGGCGGCGCACCTCCTCGACCACCAGGAAGGCGGAGCGGCCCACCGCCCGGATGAGGAAGGCGGAGACGAGGAAGGGCACCGCGCCGCCGATGAGCAGGCCGACGAAGACCTGCGGCAGGTTCACCTGGATGCCCACCCGGTCGAGCAGGGCGCGGACCGCCGCTCCCGCCGCCTGCAGCTGCTCGGGGCTCACCAGCAGGCGGGCCTCGCCCACGAAGGAGCGGAAGAGGGCGATGGCCGCCACCACCGCCGTGGCGATGGCGAAGCCCTTGGTCAGCGCCTTGGTGGTGTTCCCCACGGCGTCCAGCCGCGCCACGATGCGGCCCGCCGTGGTCTCCCCGCCCCGCTCCACGCCGGACATCTCGAAGATGCCGTTGGCGTTGTCCACGATGGGGCCGTAGGTGTCCATGGCCAGGATGAAGCCGGTGGTGGTGAGCAACCCCAGCCCGGCCAGGGCGATGCCGTAGGCGGCCAGCGCCGGGTCGCCGCCGAAGATGGCCATTGACCCCAGGATGGTGGCGGCGATGGCCACGATGGCCCACACGCTGCTCTCCAGCCCCGTGCCCAACCCGGTGAGCAGCATGGTGGCGGGACCGGTGCGGGTGGCGTAGGCGATCTCCCCCACCGGCCCGCGGTCCTCGTGGGTGAAGAGCTCGGTGAGCCAGCCGATGACCAGGGCCAGCACGATACCCATCAGCGTGGCCAGGAAGAAGCGGAAGTCCGGGGTGCCGGTGACGGGATCGCGCAGGTAGAGCCAGTTCACGAGGCCGAAGCCCGCCACGGAGAGGAGCGCCGAGGCGTAGAAGCCGCGGTTGATGGGCCGCATCGGGTCGCCCACCTCCTCGTCGCTGCCCCGGACGAGCCAGGTGCCCACGAGCGAGGCGAAGACGCCCACGGCGCGCACCGCCAGGGGGAAGAGGATCAGCTTGAGGGCGAAGGCGCTGGCGGCGGCCATGCCCCCGTAGCGCTCGATGAAGGCGGGCTCGAGCAGGGTCGCCGCCCCCAGGATGATCGCCGCCACCAGGGTCACTTCATAGGACTCGAAGACATCGGCGGCCATCCCGGCGCAGTCGCCCACGTTGTCCCCCACGTTGTCGGCGATCACGGCGGCGTTGCGCGGGTCGTCCTCGGGGATGCCCACCTCCACCTTGCCCACCAGGTCGGCCCCCACGTCGGCGGCCTTGGTGTAGATCCCGCCGCCCACGCGCATGAAGGCGGCCACCAGCGAACCGCCGAACCCGAAGCCCACCAGCACGCGCATGGCGTCCTCGCGGAAGAGCATGAACATCACCGTGGCGCCGAGCAGCCCCAGCCCCACCGTGAACATCCCGGAGATCGTCCCGGCCTGGAAGGCGATCTCCAACGCCTCGCGGTAGGAGCGGCGGGCGGCGCTGGCCACCCGCACGTTGCCCTGCACCGCCGAGGTCATCCCCACGTAGCCGGCCCCGTAGGAGGCGAAGCAGCCGAGCAGGAACGCCGCGGCCACGCCCAGGGCCAGGACGGGCCGGTCGGCGTAGATGGGCCGGTAGAGGACGTAGAGGCCGCCGGTGACCAGCACGACGAAGGGCAGCATCGCCCGCAGCTGCCGGCGCAGGTAGGCCAGCGCCCCCTCCTGGATGGCGCCGGCCACCGTCTGCATCTCGCGCGTCCCGGGGTCGCGCCGAGTGACGCGCGCCCGCAGCCACCACCCATAGACCAGGGCCAGCACGGCGGCGGCGAGCACGGCCCAGAGGATGGCCTGCTCCACCCCGCCGAAGTGCGGCAGGCGGAGTTGCGACTCGCTCAGTCCCTGTCCTTCCACGGTCGTTCCCTCCTCGCGCGCGGACCCCAAGCTGCCGGGGCCTGTCGCTGCCTACACCCTCCGGGGCCCGCCGGCGTGCGCGGACGCGCCGTCACCGCAACAGCGGGGCGATGACGATGGCGATGACGGCCATCAGCTTGAGCAGGATGTTGAGGGAAGGCCCGGCGGTGTCCTTGAACGGGTCGCCCACGGTGTCGCCCACCACCGCGGCCTTGTGCGCCTCCGAGCCCTTTCCGCCCAGGTGGCCCTCCTCGATGTACTTCTTGGCATTGTCCCAGGCCCCGCCGGCGTTGGCCATCATCACCGCCACCAGGAAGCCGGTCACGATGGAGCCCCCGAGCAGCCCGGCCAGCGCCTCCCGCCCGAGCAGGAACCCCGTCACCACCGGCACCACCACGGCCAGCAGGCCGGGGAGGACCATCTCCCGGATGGCCGCCCCCGTGGCGATGGCCACGGCGCGGCCGTAGTCGGGGCGCGCGTCGCCGTCGCCGCGGAGCAATCCGGGGATCTCGCGGAACTGGCGGCGCACCTCCTCCACCATCTGCATGGCCGCCCGCCCCACCGCCGACATGGCGAAGGCGCTGAAGAGGAAGGGCATCATCCCGCCCAGGAAGACGCCCACCAGCGTCAGCGGGCTCAGGAGGTTGACCGTGGCCACACCGGCCACCTGCCCGTAGGAGACCAGCAGCGCGAGCGCGGTGAGGGCCGCCGAGCCGATGGCGAACCCCTTGCCGATGGCCGCGGTGGTGTTCCCCACGGCGTCCAGCGCCTCCGCCCGCGCGCGCACCTCGCGCCCGAGTCCCGCCATCTCCGCGATCCCGGCGGCGTTGTCGGCCACCGGGCCGTAGGTGTCCGCCGCGAGGGTGATCCCCAGGGTGGAGAGCATCCCCACCCCCGCGAGCGCGATCCCGAAGATGCCGGCGACCTGGTAGGCGATGAGGATGGCCGCGCCCACCGCCAGCACCGGCACGGCCACGCTCACCATGCCCAGCGCGAGCCCCGCGATGATGTTGGTCCCGGACCCGGTCACCGCCGCCTGCGCCACCGCCCGGGTGGGCCGGGCGTGGCTGCTGGTGTAGTACTCCGTGGCGAAGCCGATGACGACGCCGGCGACCAGCCCGGCCAGGAAGGCCCACCAGACGGCGAGCGCCCCGTACAGCCACCAGCTCAGCCCTGCCGCCAGGACCGCCGTGAGCCCGGTCGCCCCCACGATGCCGCGGTTGAGCGCCGCCTGGGGCGAGGCGGTGCGGCCGGAGACGACGAACGTCCCCAGCAGGCTGGCCACGAGCCCGACCGCCGCCAGCAGGAAGGGGGCGGCCGCCCCGCGGGCGTCGCCGCCCGCCACCCCCAGGGCCAGGGCGGCGATCACCGAGCCCGCGTAGCTCTCGAAGAGGTCGGCCCCCATCCCCGCCACGTCCCCGACGTTGTCCCCCACGTTGTCGGCGATCACCGCCGGGTTGCGCGGGTCGTCCTCGGGGATCCCGGCCTCGACCTTGCCCACCAGGTCGGCCCCCACGTCGGCGGCCTTGGTGTAGATCCCGCCGCCCACCCGGGCGAAGAGGGCCACGGACGAGGCGCCGAAGGAGAAGCCGAAGACGACCTCGGGGTTGCGGTGGAAGAGCACCCAGAGGAGCGAGATGCCGAGCAGGGCCAGCCCCACGACGGAGAAGCCCATCACCGCGCCCGAGCGGAACGCCACGGTGAGCCCTTCCGGGATGCCCCGCCGCGCGGCGGCCGCGGTGCGCACGTTGGCCAGCGTGGCCACGCGCATCCCGACGTTGCCGGCGGAGGCCGAGAGCACGGCCCCCGTGACGAAGGCCACGGCCAGCTCCCAGCGCAGGGCCACGGCCAGCAGGAGGGCGACGACCAGCACGAAGAGGGCGAGCACGCGGTACTCCAGGGCCAGGAAGGCCATCGCCCCCTCGCGGATGGCCGCGGCGATCTCGCGCATGCGGGCGGTCCCGTCCTCGCGCCGGCGGATCCACCGGGCCGTGACGGCGGCAAAGACCAGACCGAGCACGGCCGTGCCGGCCGCGCTAAAGGCCGAGGTCTCCACAGGTACGGGCATCGTCGCTCCAGCCGCCCACCACAGGGCGGGCGCACGACGCGCCGGCAGATCTGCCGGCGCGCACAGCCCGAGATGGGCCAAAAACGGTCATTGTCTGGGCCTTGAACGAGCTCGTGAAAGCCCGGGCCGACTGTAGCACCTCTCGCGAAGGAGCGTCAACGGACGGGGCCGAGGAAGAACGGGGGAGAGGAAGGCGCGGTGGCCGGAGCGAACCAGCCGCGGTGACCCCGCGTTCCAGAGAGCAGGCCTTGCTGTGCCGTCGAGCGCACGACGCCCGTAGAGGAGGCAGGATGTCGTCTGGCGGTCATGACCACCCGGTTCGCTCACGCTCCCCGGTCCTCCACCGCCGACTCCAGGTTGCGGTGACCTTCCTCAAAATCGCCGTCATGGCGCTTGGGGCGGGGAGCGCGATGGGCATGGTCCCTGCCCAGGCGGGAGGCGGCGCACAGGCGGCGGCGCCCGTCGTGGCGCAGGCGCCTGCGCCGCTCACGCTGCCCGCCGCGGTAGCGCAGGCCGTGGAACGCCACCCGCAGGTGCACGCGGCCGCCTCCGCCGCCCGCGCCGCGGAGGCGCAGGTGCGCCTGGCCCGGGCGGGGCTCGGTCCGTCGGTGCTCCTGACCGGAGGCCCCAGCGCGAGCCCGGCCGGCGTCTCGGGGACCCTCTCCGTCGGCGTCACCTACCTGGTCTACGATGGGGGCGTCCGCCAGGCGCAGATCCGTCAGGCGGAGGCCCAGGCCGAGGCGGCCCGGCTCGGGCTGGAGGCGACGCGGGCCGAGGTGGCCTTTGCCGCGGTCCAGGCGTTCATGAACGTGGTGGCCGGCGAGCAGGTGGTGGCGTTGCGGGAGCAGGCCGTGGCCCAGGCCCGCACCCAGCTCCAGGCGGCGGAGGCCAACTTCCGTGCGGGACGCGTCGCCCGCGCCGACGTTGTCCGGGCCGAGGCGGCGCTGGCGGCAGCGGAGGTGGACCTGCTGGACGCCCGCGGCCAGCTCGAGACCCGCCGCACCGCGCTGCGGACCGCGCTCGCCCTGGAGCCCGGCACCCCGGTGGCGGTGACGGCCCCGGCCCCGCCTCCCACCGTGGACGTGCCCGAGCCGGCCGCGGTCGAGCGCGCCCTGGCGCGGCCCGAGGTCGGGCGCGCCTTGGCCGAGGTCCGTGCAGCGGAAGCGGCGCTGGCCGTGGCGATGTTCCAGGGCGGGGTGACGGCCACCCTCGACGGCCGCTACGTCCTAGTGGGGACCGGGACCGGCACGGCCGCCGGCGGGGCCTGGTCTGTCGGGGTCGGGCTGTCGCTGCCTGTGTACGATGCCGGCCGCCGCGCCGCCCAGGTGGAGCAGGCCCGGGCGGCGCTGGACACCGCGCGGGCCCGCCTGGAGACGCTCCGCGCCCAGGTGCGGCAGGAGGCGGTGGCCACGCGAACCCAGGCGCTCACGGCGGCAGCCAAGGTCGAGGCGGCGCGCCGCTCGGCGGAGGCCGCCCGCGAGGCGCTGCGCGTGGCGGAGGGCCGGTACGCCGCCGGGGTCGGGACGCTGCTGGAAGTGACCACGGCCCGCACCGACCTGGCTGCGGCCGAGACCGCGCTGGCCCAGGCGATGGCCGACCGCTGGACGACGCTGGCGGCCTTCCGGCGGGCCACGGCACAGGCGGTGCTGCCGTGATGCGCAAGGCGCTGGTTGTGGCGGGCGTGCTGGCGGTGGCCGGGCTCTTCGCCTGGCGTACCGCCGAAGCGCTGCGCGCCCGCTCCGCCCAGGAGGCTCCTCCCGGGCCCGCGGGCGCAACCGGCGTGCGCGGGCCGCGGGCCGTCCCCGTCCAGGTGGCGCGGGTCCGGCGGGCCACCCTGGAGGTCCGGCGGACCTTTGTCGGGGAGGTTGTCGCCGAAGCCCGGGTGGACGTCCAGCCGCGCATCAGCGGGGTCGTGGAGGCGGTGCTCGTCGCGGAAGGCGACCGCGTGGCGGCGGGCCAGGCTCTCGTGCGCCTCGACCCCAAGGAGCTGCGCTTCCAGGTGGAGCAGGCCCGGGCGGCCGCGAACACCCAGCGCGTCCTGGTGGAGCAGGCGCGCGGGGCCATGCGCACCCAGGCGCTGGCGGTGGAACAGGCCCGGGCCGCGCTGGCCACCCAGCAGGCCCGCCTGGCCCAGGTGCTGGCCGGGACCCCGCCGGAGCAGGTGCGGCAGGCGGAAGAGCAGGTCCGCCAGACCCGGGCCAGCCTGGAGTTCGCCCGCGCGCAACTGCGGCGGATGGAGGACCTGTACGCACAAGGCTTCGTCTCCGGCCAGGCGGTGGAGTCGGCCCGGCTGGAGGTGACGATGCAGGAGACCCGCCTGCGCACCGCCGAGGAGCAGCTGGCCCTGCTGCGGCGCGGGCCGCGGCCCGAGGAGGTGGAGGTGGCGCGCGGGCAGGTCCGGCAGGCGGAGGTCGCCCTGCGGCAGGCGGAGCAGCAGGCGGCGCAGGCGGCCGTGGCCTACCGTCAGGCGCAGAGCCAGTTCGCGCAGAGCCAGGTGGCGTTGCGCCAGGCCGAGAACCTCCTCCGGGAGAGCGTCGTGCGGGCACCCACCGGCGGCATCGTGGGGCGGCGGCTGGTCGACCCGGGTGCCACGGTGACCCCGGCCACGCCGCTGCTGCAGCTCGTGGACGTCGATCCGGTCTTCCTGGTGGTGCCGGTGGCGGAGCAGGACCTGGCGGCGGTGCGCCCCGGCACGCCGGCGGTGGTGCGCCCCGACGCACTTCCGTCGCGCCGCTTTGCGGGGGAGGTCACCTCGGTGAGTCCCGTCCTGGCCCCGACGACGCGCACGGCGGAGGCCCGGATCCGCGTCCCCAACCCCGAGGCTCTTCTCCGCCCCGGGATGACCGCGCGGGTCGAGCTCCTGCTGATCCGGCGCATAGGGGCCCTCACCGTTCCCGCCGAGGCGGTCCTCGAGCAGAACGGCGTCCGATCCGTCTTCGTCGTCGAGGATGGGACGGCTCGCGCCCGCCCGGTGACGGTGGGCGTCAGCGACGGCACCCGCGTGGAGGTCGTGCGCGGCCTGCAACCGGGCGAGATGGTGGTGGTGGCGGGACAGCTTAACCTGCGGGACGGCAGCCGGGTGATCCTGCCAGGCGCGCGCGGGCCGGGCGGGCGCGGGCCAGGCGGGAGCGGCCGAGGGCCCGGCGGCCCGCAGCCGGGGAGGTCGCCGTGAACCTGCCGCGCCTGGCCATCCACCGCCCCATCGGGACGGTGATCGTCTTTGCGGTCATCCTCCTCGTGGGGCTGAGCGCGTTGGCGGGGTTGCCCATCGACCTGCTCCCCGACATCTCCTTCGCCCGCCTCACCGTCTCCACCACCTACCCCGGCGCAGGACCCGAAGAGGTCGAGAACCTCGTGACGCGCATCATCGAGGAGGCGGTGAGCACCGTCGCCGGGGTCCAGGACGTCTTCTCCACCTCCTCGGAGGGCCGATCGAGCGTCACCGCCGTCTTCCCCGCCGGCACCGACATCGACGCGGCAGCGAACGACCTGCGGGCGGCCATCGAGCGGGTGCGCCGCCGGCTCCCCGATGGCGCCGACGCGCCCGTTGTCTTCAAGTTCGACCCGTCCCAGTTCCCCATCGTGCAACTGGGCCTGGTGGCCCGGGACCCGCGGCTGCAGGTGGCCGACCTGCAGCAGCTGGCCGAGGACCAGGTCCTCTTCCGCCTGGAGCGGGTCCGGGGGGTGGCACAGGCGGCGCTCTCGGGCGGGGTGCGCCGGCGCATCCTGGTCGAGCTGGACCAGGGGCGCCTGCGCGCGCTCGGCCTCTCGGAGCGGGACGTGCTGAACACCCTGGCGGCGGCCAACCTGGCGGCGCCGGCCGGCGAGGTCACCGAAGGGACCCGGCGGCTGGGCCTGCGGGCCTTGAGCCGCTATGAGCACCTCGACCAGATCCGCCGCACCGTCGTCACCACGCGGAACCGCGTCCCCGTCTACGTGGCGGACCTGGCCACGGTGTCCGAGGGGACGGAGGAACCCACGGGGCTCGTGCGCGTCAACGGCGCCCCCGGCGTGCTCCTCTCCATCCAGCGGCAGCCCGGGGTGAACACGGTAGCGGTCTCCGACGGGGTGCTGGCCGTGGTGCACCGCCTCAACGCCACCCTGCCCGGAGCCTCGCTCGTCGTCATCGGGGACAACGCGCGCTTCATCCGCCGCAGCGTCCGCTCGGTGCTGGAGGCCACCGTCATCGGCGGGGCGCTGGCGGTGACGGTACTCTTCCTCTTCCTGCGCGACCTGCGGACGGTCGCCATCATCGGCGTGACCATCCCCATCGCCGTGCTGGCCTCGTTCGCCCTGATGTATGGCGCCGGCTACTCTCTCAACCTGATGACGCTGGGGGCGCTGGCGCTGGCCGTGGGGATGCTGGTGGACGCCAGCATCGTGGTGTTGGAGAACATCTTCCGGCACCGCGAGGCGGGGCGGGCGCGCCGCCAGGCCGCCGTGGCAGGGACCGAAGAGGTCGTCTCGCCCATTGTCGCCTCCACGGTGACCAGCGTGGTGGTCTTCCTCCCCATCATCGTGATCCGGGGCGAGGCGGTCACGACCCAGCTCTACTACCAGTTCGCCGTGGTGGTGGTCTTCGCCCTGGCGTGCTCGCTGCTGGTGGCGATGGCGCTCACGCCCGTGCTGGCCTCGTGGCTGCCCCCGCTGCGCCGGCAGGAGGAGCGCCCCTGGACGGCGGCG
Source organism: Armatimonadota bacterium (assembly GCA_031081585.1). Taxonomy (NCBI): domain Bacteria; kingdom Bacillati; phylum Armatimonadota; species Armatimonadota bacterium. The sequence continues at coordinate 217,475 of JAVHLY010000001.1, read as the reverse complement.
CTGAATGCGCGCTACCGTGCGGTGCTCCGCTGGGCGCTGCGCCACCGGCCGCTCGTGCTGGGCGCGGCGGCCGCGCTCTTCGTCCTGGCGCTGGCCACCGTCCCCCTGATCGGCCGGGAGGTCCTCCCGCCCACGGACGAGGGGGAGATCCTGGTCATCGGCGAGCTGCCGGTGGGGACCAGGCTGGAGCTGACCGAGCAGGCCCTGGCCCGCCTGGAGGCGCAGGCCCGCCGGATGGCCCCCGAGATCGAGGCGGTGACGCGCCAGGTGGGGTCGGCGGGCTTCGGCGGGCGCTCGCACCGCGGCATCCTGCGCATCCGCCTCCGACCCAAAGGGGAGCGGGCGCGCACCACCGAGGCCGTGGCGGCCGCCCTGCGCGGCACGCTGCAGCTACCCGGCGGCCGCGTGGTGGTGCGTCCGAGTGCCGGGGCGCTGAACATCCTGCGCTTCAGCCAGGTGGACGACCCCATCGCCGTGGAGATCCGCGGCCACGACCTGGACCAGGCCACCGCCCTGGCCCGTCAGGTGCAGCAGGCGCTCGAGCAGATCCCGGGGGTGACCGACGTCAGCCTGGCCCGGGAGGAGTTGATCCCGGAGGCCGTGCTGCGCATCGACGTCGAGCGCGCCGCCGCCTTCGGGCTGACGCCGAGCCGCGTGGCCGAGGCGCTGCGCACCGCCGTGGGGGGCGCGGTGGCCACCATCCTCCGCCGGGGCGGGCGCGAGACCGACGTGGTGGTGCGCCTGCGCGAGGGGGACCGGCGCAGCTCCCTCGACGTCCTGGCCCTGCCGATCCTCACCCCCACGGGGCAGCAGATCACCCTGGCCCAGGTGGCCCACCTGGAACGCGGCCTGGCCCCGGCCTCGATCTTCCGGCGGAGCCGCCAGCGGGTGACCACGGTCACCGCCGGCCTCAGCGGCCGCGACTACGGCAGCGTGATGGCGGACGTGCGCGCGCGCCTGGCCGGCCTGCCGCTCCCCGAGGGTTTCGCCCTCACCTTCGGCGACGCCTACGAGGAGCAGCAGCGCGCCACCCGGCAGCTCGTCGGCGGCTTCCTGGCCGCCGTCGGGCTGGTCTACGCGGTGATGGCCGTCCAGTTCGAGGCGCTGCTGGAGCCGCTCCTCATCATGGGGGCGGTGCCGTTTGCGTTGGGCGGGTCGTTGCTGGCGCTCTTCCTCACCGGCACGACGCTGAACATCCAGTCGCTCACCGGGCTCATCGTGCTGGTGGGGATCGTGGTGAACAACGCCATCGTGCTCATGGACTTCATCCTCACCCGCCACCGCCGGGAGGGCCGGCCTCTCTTCGAGGCTGTGGTCGAGGCCTCGGCCGCCCGCCTGCGCCCGGTGCTGATGACGACCCTGACCACGGTGCTGGGCCTCCTGCCCATCGCCATCGGCTTCGGTGAGGGGGCCGAACTCCAGGCCCCACTGGCCCGCAGCGTGCTGGGCGGGATGCTGCTCTCGACGCTGGTCACGCTGGTGCTCATCCCCACCTCGTACGTGAGCGTGGAACTGCTGCGCGAGCGGTGGCGCAGCCGCCGCGCCGTCCCCGCCCCGGTCCCGGCGCCTCCGCTGCCGGTCACCGGCGGGGGCAACGGCCCCGAGGCGGACGAGCCCCACACCTGACGGCGCGCACCCTCACAGCGCCGCGCCCGGCGGTCACA
>JAVHLY010000001.1:212076-215711 GCA_031081585.1 Armatimonadota bacterium | reverse complement strand
TCACAGCGCCGCGCCCGGCGGTCACACCGCCGCGGCCGCCCGTGCGCCGCCGCGGCCGCCCTCACGCCGGGCCGGGGCTCTGCCGCGCCAGGCGTACCAGCAGCGGGAGGATGTCGACGCCGCGCCGCGTGCCGAGCGACCCCCGCGCCGCGTCCGCTTCGGTGAAGCGCCCACCGTCGGGGGGATCGAGCGGCGCCACCAGCAGCGGCACCGGGTCGGCGGTGTGGGCACGGGCCTCCACCGGCGTGGCGTGGTCGGCGGTCACCGCCCACAGCCAGTCGCGCTCCGCCTGATCGAGCAGCGGCCCGAAGAACTCCGCGTCGATCCGTTCTAGGCTCTCCACCTTCCGCGCCGCGTCCCCGTCGTGGCCGGGCTCGTCGGGCCCCTTCAGGTGGAGGTAGAGCCCGTCGCAGGCCCGAAGGGCCTCGCGCGCCGTGGTCGCCCAGGCGCGGTACCCGGCCCCCGGGGCGATCTCCACCACGTCCATCCCCAGCATGCGGGCGATGCCGCGCTCCACCGGCATCTCCACGACGCACCCCAGCCGGACCCCGAAGCGCTCCGCCATCGGGGGGACGGCGGGCAGGCGGTCGCCGGCATCCCGCAGGAGGATGATGTTGGCAGGGAGCTGGCCTTCGGCGCGGCGGCGCGCATTCACGGGGTGGCGGTCGAGGAGCTCGCGCACGCGGCGCGTGAACTCGTTCATCGCCACGGCGGCGGCGCGGGCCTCGGGGGTGTCGTCGAGCGGGCGGGCCTCCTCCACCTCGTCGCCCGCGGCCGCCCGCGCCACGCCCAGCCCGCCGACGCGCCCGTAGGCCGGATCGGTGTTGCTCACCGCAGCGGAAAAGCGGCCGTCCCGGCGTCGCAGGACGACCGCGCACCGATGTCCGACGGACGCGCGCACCTCCACCTCGGCCGGGACCTCGTCCAACCGGACCTCCGCCGTCACCGCCTCCGCCAGGGCCCGGGCCTCCTCCGCCGTCAGGGTGCGGCCGACGCGGCGGTCGACGATCCGCCACCCGCTGCCCAGCGTGGCGAAGTTGCCGCGCAGCGCCAGGTCGCCTTCCCGAAACCGGACCCCTGCGCCCAGGGCTTCGAGCGGGCCGCGGCCGACGTGGGCGGTGTGCGGGTCGTAGCCGAGGATGGCGGTGACGGCCACGTCCGACTCCGGCGCGATCTCCGGGCCGACGGTGTAGACCAGCCCGAGCTGGCCCCGGGCGGCCAGCCGGTCGAGGTGGGGCGTCTGGGCGGCGGCCAGCGGGGTCCGGCCGCCCAGGGCGGCGGCGGGCCGGTCCCCGGCGCCGTCGAGGACCACGTAGAGGATCTTCCTGGCGGGACCGGCTGCCATCGTCGCGCCTCCGGGTCATGAGGAGAGTGCTGGCCACCGCGGTCGGGCCGGACAGGATAGTCGGGCCGGACAGAAGAGTAGGATAGCAGGCGGCCGTGTCCTGACGGGGCGCGGGTTAAGCTTCGAGTTTGGCCTCGGCCGGCCGCAGCGGCCGCGGGCGCCGGCCGTTGCGCAGGGCGCGGTAGAGGGGGAGCAGGAACAGCACCGCCGCCCCGGCCAGGAAGGCCAGGGCGATCGGCCGTGTGACGAAGATGGCAAAGGATCCCTGCCCCATGATCAGCGACTGGCGCAGCGCCTGCTCCGTCATGTCGCCCAGCACCAGGGCGACCACCAGCGGCGCCAGCGGGTAGTCCAGCTTCCTGAACAGGTAGCCGGCCACCCCGGCCCCCAGCATGATCCACAGGTCCAGGGTCTGGTTGTTCACCGCGTAGGCACCGATGCTGGAGAGGATGACGATGAGCGGGGCCAGCAGCGCGAAGGGGATGCGGTTGATCGCGGCAAAGGCCGGCACCAGCGTGAGCACGATGAGCACGCCGATGACGTTGGCCAGGTACATCGAGCCGATGAGCCCCCAGACGAACTCCCGCTGGGTGGTGAAGAGCAGCGGCCCGGGGTTGAGCCCCCAGATGAAGAACCCCGCCAGCATCACTGCCGCCGTCGGCGAGCCGGGGATGCCCAGCGTCACCATGGGCAGCAGCGCCCCAATGCCCGCGGCGTGCGCCGCCGTCTCCGGCGCCACCACCCCCTCGACCGAGCCTTTACCGAACTTCTCCGGCTCCTTGCTCAGCTGCTTGGCCAGGCCGTAGCTCATGAAGGACGCCGGGGTGGCCCCCGTCCCCGGGAGGACGCCGATCCAGAAGCCGAGCAGCGTGGCCCGCACCAGGGTGGCGACGTACCGAGGGAAACGGGCCCAGGTCTCCCACAGGTCGCGGAAACTGATGCGCCCCCGGACCCCCTCCAGCCGCAGCCCCTCCTCCACCGTGAGGAAGATCTCCCCCAGGCCGAAGAGGCCGATGGCGATGACGATGAAGTTGATGCCGCTCTGCAGGGAGACGAGCCCAAAGTGCATGCGCGGCTGGCCGGTGACGATGTCGAACCCCATGGTGCTGAGGAGCAGCCCCAGCAGGGTCATGAGGATGGTCTTGGCGGGCTTCCCGCCCCCGAGCCCGGCGAAGGTGGCGAAGGCGAGCATGAGCACCGCGAAGTTCTCCGGCGGTCCGAAGCGCAGCGCCCACTCCGCCAGCGGGGGCGCGAAGAAGGTGAAGAGGACGATGGCGACCAGCGCGCCGATGAAGGAGGAGGTGAACGCCGCGGTGAGGGCCATCCCTGCCCGCCCCTGCTTGGCCAGGGGGTGGCCGTCGAAGGTGGTGGCCACCGACCAGGGCTCGCCGGGGATGTTGAAGAGAATGGAGGTGATGGCGCCCCCGAAGATCGCCCCCCAGTACACCGAGGCCAGCAGGATGATCGCCGCGGTGGGCGTCAGGTTGAAGGTGAGCGGCAGCAACAGCGCCACCCCGTTCGTCCCCCCGAGGCCCGGCAGCACCCCGATGGCGGTGCCCAGCAGCAGGCCGATGACGGCCACGGTCAGGTTGTACGGGGTGGCGGCCACCCCCAGCCCGTAGAGCAGATCGGCGAAGACGTTCAGCAGGGCCACCGGCTCACCGCCCGTAGAGGAGCCACTCCAGGACTGCGCCCTTGGGCATGGGCAGGAGGAACCACCGCTCGAAGATCAGGAAGAGCCCGAGCGGCACCAGCACGCTGACCGCGACGACGAAGGGCCAGCGGTGCCGTCCCACCAGGCGCGTGTACCCGGCCAGGTAGAGCGCCCCGCCCAGGTAGAGCCCCAGCACGCCCAGCAGCGCGATGGTGGCGACGATGGGGAGGAAGACGACGAGCAGCGGCTTCCAGGCGCCGACGGGGACGAGCGCCCCTTCGGCGGCGGGCACGCGCACGGCCTGCCAGAGGAGCACCACCGCCACCACGCCCACGCCGAGGGCGAGCCAGAAGGGGAAGAACCCCGCGCCCGGCCCCGTGGCCGTCCAGCCCACCGGCAGGTGCAGCGCCTGCCGGAGCATCACCACGGCGAAGGCGAGCAGCCCCGCGGCCATCAGGACCTCCGCCCGTCGCACCTCGCTCCCCCCTCTCGCGCCGCCTCACCGGCCCGGGCGGCCCGCGTCACGGCCCGCGGGGCGGGCGCACGGGCCCGCCCCGCGGCACGCCTCAGCTGCCGGTGGCCAGGCCGCCCTTGACCATCAGCTCGCGGACGGTGCGGTCCTTGCTCTCCAGCCAG
>JAVHLY010000001.1:200180-211976 GCA_031081585.1 Armatimonadota bacterium | reverse complement strand
GGGCGCACGGGCCCGCCCCGCGGCACGCCTCAGCTGCCGGTGGCCAGGCCGCCCTTGACCATCAGCTCGCGGACGGTGCGGTCCTTGCTCTCCAGCCAGGAAGGCCCCCCGCTCGATGAAGTCGGCCATCTCTTCCGTGTCCATCAGCCGGCGGAAGACCTCCTGGTAGAAGGCCACCGCCTCGGCCGGCATGTTCTGCGTCCCGAAGATGCCGCGCAGCATCTGGTACTCGATGGGGAAGCCCAGCTCGCGCATGGTGGGGATCTCCCGCCAGCGGGCGACGGGCACGCGCTCGCTGGCGAAGATGGCCAGCGGGCGCACCCGCCCGGCCTCCCAGTGCCCCACCATCTCCAGGGGGTTGTTCACGGTGAAGTCGACCTGCTTGCCCACGAGCGCCGCCGCCACCGCCCCGCCGCCGGGGAAGGGGACGTAGGTGAAGTCGACGCCCCAGGCCTGCTCGAGCATCACCATGATGATCTCGTCCTCCTGCTTCGACCCCGTGCCGGCCATCTTGATGCTGCCGCGCGGGGCCGCCTTGGCCGCCCGCTCGAACTCCGCCACCGTCTTCCAGGGCGCGTCGTGGTGCACGGTGAGGACGAAGTTGTCGAGCAGGAGGCGGGCGATGGGCGTGAGCGAGCGCCAGGTGAAGCGGGACCCGTCCCGGTTGCGGATCACCTGGGCGATGGGGGTGGCGAAGAGGTTGTCCAGGGTGATGAGGATGGTGTGCGGGTCCCCGGCCTTGTCCACCATCCAGAGGAAGGCCTGCGCCCCCGCCCCGGCCGGGCGGTTCACGGGGATGAAGGGCTGCGGGGAGAGGCGGTACTTCTCGATCAGCGGCGCCATGAAGCGCGCCTGCTGGTCGGCGCCCCCGCCGGTCCCGGCGGGGATGGTCCACTCGATGGGCCGGCGCGGTGCCCACGCCGGCGCGGCGGTCACCGGTAATGCCACGAGCAGGCCGAGGACGAGGAGCGTCACGGTTCCGATCCGCACGTCCTCCTGGCGCACGGGTTTCACCCCCCCTGACGAGAGTCTGCGCGTGCCCCGGTGCGCGGTCAGATCACGGTCTCCCGACGGGCCTCACCCCCTTCGCGCCGACCGGCCGCCCGTCACTGGGGCGGCCGGTCGTTCACGATGTCGCTGGCGAAGGGGATGACGCCGGGGATGATCCACCGCTCCCACATCTCGTCCACCTTCGCCTGGAAGTAGTCGATGTCGTCGTCGGTGAAGTGGGCGAAGCGCCCCTGCTTGAGCAGGTAGTCGCGCACGGGCAGCCGCCGGGCCCGCTTCTCGGCGATGGCCCGGGTGCGGCCGTACAGCTTGAGCCTGTGGTCCTCCACCTCGTAGAGCGGCCAGATCCCCGTGTTCACGGCCAGCTCCCCCAGCTCGTGGGAGAGCATCGGGTCGTAGTCCCACCCCTTGGGGCAGGGGTCCAGGGAGTGGATGAAGGTGGGGCCGCCGATGCTGAGCGCCCGGCGGACCTTGTTCATCATGTCCACGGCGTAGGAGGCGCAGACGGTGGCCACGTAGCGGCACTCCGGATGGCCAGCGGCCAGCATCCCGGCCACGTTCTTCTTCCAGCGGTGGTGCAGGATGCGCTTCATCTTCCCCGGCGGGCTGAAGGTGGTGTGGGCCCCGTAGGGGGTCAGCCCGGAGAGCTGGATGTCGGTGTTGGCGTAGGACTCGTTGTCGTAGAGGAGGATGAGGAAGTTGTAGTCGGTGTGGGTCAAGGCGGCGGAGATGGCCGACAGTCCCATGTCCGCCCCGCCGCCGTCGCCGCAGAAGGCGATGACGTTGATCGGCTCGAGCTTGAGCTTGCCCTTGCGCATGAGGACCCGCAGCGCCGCCGCCGTCCCCAGCCCGGCCGAGCCGCTGCTGCCGAGCTGGGTGTGCATCCAGGGGACCACCCAGGAGGTGCTGTAGTAGGTGGTGTTGGCCACGTACATACACCCCGTGCTCCCCAGCACGATGGTGCGCGGCCCGGCGGCCTTGACCATGAGCTTCATCACCAGGGCCGACTCACACCCCTGGCAGGTCCGGTGGCCGGAGGTGAAGTACTCCTCCAGCGGGACCTTCTTGACGCCCTTGATGGGCTCCAGCGTCGGCGTCGGCACCGTCTGGACGGCGTCGGCCATGTCTCCTCCCTCCTCTACTCGCGGATCCCGATCCAGTGCGTGGGGGCGACGCGCGTCCCCGCCGCCGCCTGCTCCAGCAGGGCCACCATGCGGTAGACGTCGGGCACGGTGACCTCGCGGCCGCCCAGTCCGGAGATGAACCCGACGACGGGCGGGCGCTGCGGCGCGTCGTAGAGCGCCGCCCGCACCTCGTTGGCCACCACCCCGCTGGTGTAGGGGGACCCGAAGGCGTAGTCGCGGTCGATCACGCCCACGGCCCGGAAGCGGCTGAGGGTCGCCTGCAGCTCCTCGGTGGGGAAGGGGCGGAACCAGCGCAGCCGCACCAGCCCGACCCGGTGCCCCTCCTGCCGCAGCCGGCGGATGGCCACCTTCACCGGCATGGAGAGGGTGCCCATGCCCACCAGGACGACGTCGGCATCCGCGGTCTGGTACTCCTCGAAGAACGGGTTGCCGTAGGCCCGCCCGAAGATGGCCTCGAACTCCCGGTAGGCCTCGGCGATCACCGTGCGCGCCCGCTTCATCGCTTCGTCGTTCTGCTTGCGCAGCTCCATCAGCCAGTCCTCGTTCACCTGCGGGGCCACGGTGATAGGGTTGTCGGGGTGGAGGAGCAGGTCGCCGCGGTCGTAGGGCGGGAGGAAGCGGTCCACCCACGCCTGCGGGGGGACCTTCACGATGGCCTGGGAGTGGGTGAGGAAGGCCCCGTCGCAGGCGATGGCGCAGGGGAGGAAGACGCGGCGGTCCTCGGCCACCCGGTAGGCGATGAGAGCGGTGTCCAGGGCCTCCTGGGCCGTGTCCACCCAGACCAGCATCCACCCCAGGTCACGCACGGCCAGCGCGTCGTTGTGCTCGACGCCGAAGGCGCCCGGGTCGTCGAGGGCCCGGTTGCCCACCATGGCCACCATGGGGATGCGCAGCGCCGGGGTGACGGTGAGGGCCTCGAAGGCGTACATCCAGCCCACCCCGCTGCTGCCGCAGAAGACTCGCGCGCCGGCGGCGGAGGCGTGCTTGACGATCTCGAACTGGGAGTGCTCGCTCTCCGCGACGATGTACTCGCAGTCGAGCTGGCCGTTGGCCACCAGCTTGGCCACGTACTGCATCACCGTGTCGTAGGGGCGGATGGGGTAGGCGGTGATGACGTCGACGTCGGCCAGCTTGCAGGCCACGGCGATGGCCTCGCTGCCGCTGATGAGCTCCTCGCGCTCCTGCTCCTCCACCCCCGGGGCGACCCGGGGCTCCACCACCCTGGCCATCTCAGTTCCCTCCCGCGCTCGGCTCGACGGTGTCGTGCGCCACCTGCTCGGTCAGCGCCTCCTGGCCCGGGCCGGCCGGCACGCCGGATGCCACCATGGCCTGGATCTGCTCCTGGTACTGGCCGCGGTAGCGGAAGCCGTGGGAGCGCTCCGGGCGGTGCCGGATTTTCTCCTGCACCCACACCTTGTAGGCGGCCGGGTCGGCCTTCCACATCTCCCACTGGCTGCGGTGGTCGGTGAAGGCGGCCTCGTTGACCATGGTGATGCAGTTGGCCACCGGGCAGACCGCCTCGCACACGCCGCAGCCGCAGCACGCCTCCAGGTTGGCGTCGTAGAAGCCGTCGGGGGTGACGTCGAAGCAGGAGTCGGGGCACTGCAGCCAGCACAGCGTGCACTTCACGCAGGTGTCGAAGTCCACCACCGGGCGCATGGTGCGGGTGGTGAACTTCTTGAAGTACGGGTTGCGCGCCGGCCGCCACCCGCCGGCCGTGCCCGTGGCCGGGTCGACCAACGCCTCCCCCGCCGCCCCGTCAGCGGTCCGGATGGCTGGGATGGTCAGCCCCTCCCGCAGCTCCCACCACCTGGGCAGCTCGAACTCGTAGGGGGTCTCCGGGTTCCCGGTTCCCGGCGGGACGAGCAGTGTCTCGACCCGCTCGTGCGCCCGGCGGGCGGAGAGGACCTTCAGCTCGTCCCCCCACTCCTCGCGGATGGCCGCCTCCACCGCCGCCAGGGAGAGCAGTTCCGGTTTGAGCCGGGCGATGGCGCCCAGCATGCGCACGTCGGTGTGGTCGTCTTTGTAGACCCACAGTCCCGAAAACGACGGCAGCCCGCGCACCACGGCCAGGTGGTAGGGGTCGCCCTTGGCGTGCGTCATCGTGAGCAGCTCCTCGAAGGGGAGCATGGTGGTGACGACGACGTAGCCGCCCGGCTTGGTCAGCCGGTTGATGGGCTGCAGCCCGTACCAGGCCCACGACTCCACGCCCTTGCAGAGCGTGTCGTCCACGGCGATGGTGATGTCCACCGCCTTGGGCTCGTACTGGGCCATGCTGGCCTCGAGCTCCTCCGCGTCGTCGGCGACGATGGCGAAGTTCTTGGCCGGGATGCCGTTTCGCTCGGGGCTGTCCCCGTACCGCCCGAAGGCGATCCCGGTCTTGCCCTCCTGCACCGCGGCCAGCACGATGCCGCGGGTGATGTTCTTGGCCAGGGTCTTCTGGAAGATCCCCCGGTAGACGACCTCGACCGCGTAGGTAGCCATGCCCCGCCTCCCGCTCTCCGGCTCGGTCCCCTCAGCCCCGGCTGCGCCCCGCCCGCTCCGGCCGGGCCGCGGCCAGCATCTCGCCGATCTCCTCCAGGTGCTGGCGCATCGCCGCGCTGGCCCCCTCGGGATCGTGCGCGCGGACGGCGGCCAGGATGCGCCGGTGGCCCGCCAGCGACCGCTCCGGCCGCCCGGGGACGCCCAGCGACCGCACCCGGCTCTCGTGCAGCAGGTCCATGAGCACGTCCACCAGCCTCAACAGGACGGGGTTCCCCGCCGCCACGCCCAGTCGGTAGTGGAAGGCGGTGTCCTCGTCGATGGCCAGCTCGCCGGCCGCCACGCGGGCGGCCTGACGGGCGAGGATCTCCTCCAGCGCCGCGATGTCCTCGTCGCTGGCATGCCGGGCGGCCCGGTAGGCCACCGGCGGCTCGATGATGGTCCGGGCGTCCAGGAGGGCTGGCAGGTAGTGACCCTCGTGGGCCAGCACCGCGGCCAGCGGAGAGACCAAGGCGTCGAGGGTGAGCTCGCGCACGACCGTCCCCTCGCCCTGCCGCGGCTCGACCAGGCCGGCCAGCTCGAGCACCCGGATGGCATCGCGCACCGAGGCCCGGCTGACGCCGAAGGCCTCGGCCAGCTCGCGCTCGGAGGGGAGCCGGTCGCCCGGGCGGAAGCGTCCTTCGGCGATCTGCTGCCGGAGCTGGGCGGCCACCTCCTGGAAGACACGCTGGCGCCGGACGGGACGGAAGGTGGGCGGGGTGAGGACGGTCTCCATCGGCTCCGCTACCTTCTTGACCTGGAGGCTCCAGAAAGGTCTAATGGTCTGACGACCGACCATCGCGATCGTCGCACGGGAGGGAGCGGCATGTCAAGCGAGGCGATGGGGGAGACCCTCACCAGGGAGCAGGTGATCCAGGTCCTGCAGACGGTCTACGATCCGGAAATCCCGGTGAACATCTGGGACCTGGGGCTCGTCTACGACGTGGCGCTCGCGGGTAACGACGTGGCCATCCGCATGACGCTGACGGCGCTCGGCTGCCCCATCGGCCCGACGATCGCGCGGGAGATCGAGAACCGCCTCCAGGCCGTGGGCGCCAGGCAGGTGCGTGTCGACTTCGTCTGGAGCCCGCCGTGGACCCCCGCGCGCCTGACCCCCGAAGGCCGCGAGACGCTGCGGGCGCTCGGCTACCCCGTCTGACCGGATCCGCTCCGGCCCACCCGGTCGGGCGCGGCGGCCGCAGCCGACCGGTCAGGTGCTCGGTGCTGCCAGCCCGGGCCAGCGCTGCGTCCAGCTCGTCGGCAGCGGCAGGTCGGCGATGTGGGCGTAGAAGATCCACAGCCCCTGGTGCAGCACTTCGTGCGCCAGCAGGCGGTCGAGGTGACGCGCCACGGTCACGACCTCCCCGTCCCACCGCACCTCGCGCACGCCGCTCCCTCCGGCCGTGCGGAGGGTCTCGGTGAGCTCCGCGTCGAGCCGGCGCAGGTAGGCCGCCACCTCCTCGCGGGAACGCTCCAGCTCCCGGCTCCGCGGGCCGCGCCAGGACGGCATCTGGCCCGAGGCCAGCCCGACGACGAACGCGCGCTGCACGTCCCCGACGTGCCGGATCTGGCGGATGAAGGTCCCGAAGTCGGGGTGCGGGGAGAAGTTCATCACGGCATAGGGGAGGGCGGCTAGCAGGTCGTAGGTGAGGCGGCGCGTCTCCGTCCACGCCTCCAGCCACCCAGCGAACGGCGCATCCGGGGCGGTCACGACACGGCCTCCCCGCGCCGCACGCCGCCGCCCACCGCGGCCCCTTCCCGTGTCGCCTCCCCACGCAACCGGGCCAGCAGCCCGCCGGTGAAGCGCCCCACGCACACCTCCTCGGCCGGCCCACGCAACTGCAGGGCCCAGTCCTCAGCGACCGTCACCTGGAGGTCTCCCCCGGGCATCGCCACGGTGACGTGCCGGTCGGTCAGGCCTCCCCGCACCGCCGCGGCGGCGGCCGCACAGGCGCTCGTCCCCGAGGCCTGGGTGGGGCCCACGCCGCGCTCCCAGATGAGAATGGCCAGCCGGTCGCGCGCCACCACCTGGACGAGCTGCACGTTCGTGCGCCGGGGGAAGGCCGGGTGGGTCTCCAGGCGCGGCCCCAGCCGGTGGAGCACCGCGGGGTCGAGGGCGGGCACGAAGACGACGCAGTGGGGGTTGCCCACCGAGAGGGCGGTCACGCGGACCGGCTCGGGCTCGCCCTCGACCGGCAGCGGCTCGTCCACGACCTCGCGAGGCGGACCCGTCACCGGCACGGCCGTGCTGTCGAAGGTCACGCGGCCGACGTCCACCGCGATCGCCTCGACCGCGCCCGCCCGCCCCTCCAGCAGGGCGCGGGCCACCCCGCCCGCGGTTTCGACGGTGAAGGCCCGGCGGCGCACGAAGCCATGGTCGTAGAGCACCCGCGCCAGGATGCGCAGGCCGTTGCCGCTCTTCTCCGCCTCGCTGCCGTCGGGGTTGAAGATGCGCACCCCCACGTCGGCGGCGGTCGAAGGGCCGAGGGCGAGGATCCCGTCGCTGCCCACCCCGGTGTGCCGGTCGCAGATCGCCCGCACCGCCGGCGGCGTCAGCGGGAAGGTGAGGGCGGCGGGGTCGACGACCAGGTAGTCGTTGCCCAGCCCGTGCCCTTTGATGAACCAGTCGAGCGTCCCGCGCAGGCGGATGCGCCCCCCTCGCGGGCCGGGGCTGACGGTCATCGGTGCGACCCTCCTCACGCGGCCACCCGGGCCAGCTCCCCGGCGGCCAGGATGGCGGCGATCATGCTCTCGGCGCGCGCGACGCCTCGCCCGGCGATGTCGAAGGCCGTGCCGTGGTCCACCGAGGTGCGGATGAAGGGCAGGCCGAGGGTCACGCTCACGGTGCCGTGGAAGTCGAGGGTCTTGGCGGCGATGTGCCCCTGGTCATGGTACAGGGCCAGGACGGCGTCGTACCGCCCCTCGGCGGCCTGGGCGAAGACGGCGTCCGCGGGGATGGGGCCCTCCACCTGCACCCCGCGCTGCCGCGCCGCCTCCACCGCCGGCGCGATCTGCTCCTGTTCTTCCCGCCCCAGCGCTCCGCCTTCCCCGGCGTGCGGGTTGAGGGCGGCCACGGCCAGGCGCGGCGCCGCCACCCCGATCCGGCGCAGCGCCGCGTCCATGCGGGGCAGGATCGCCTCGATCCGCTCCCGCGTGATCCGGTCGAGGGCCTCGCGCAGCGCGAGGTGTCGCGTGAGGAAGAAGATGCGTAGCACCCGCCTCTCCCCGCCGGGCACGCGCACCAGGAACATCGTCAGCGGGTCGGGACGCCCGGTGAGCGCGCCGAGCATCTCGGTGTGGCCGGGATAGCGGTAGCCCGCGCGCCACAGCGCTTCCTTGTTGATCGGGGCCGTGGCCAGCGCGTCGACGCGGCGGGCCAGCGCCTCCTGCACGGCGCGCTCGACGAACTGCCCCGCCGCCGCCCCCGCCGAGGCCTGCACCCGCCCCCACTGCAGCCGGTGGTCGACGTTGGCCAGGTCGATCAGGCGGACCGGCCCGTCTTCCGCGAACGGCACATGCACGCCGGTGACCTGGGCGGCCCGCTGCAGCACCCGGGCGTCGCCCACGACCACGGCGACCACGCGCGACTGCACCCGGGGGTCGGCCACCGCGCGCAGGACGATCTCGGGGCCGATGCCGGCGGGATCGCCCAGGGTCACGGCCACGCGCGGCAGCGGCGGGGTGGAGGCGCTCACGGGACGGCCCCGGCGGATGCGGGCACGGTGCGGCGGCGCAGCGCCAGCGCCACCAGGCGGTCGAGCAACGCGGGGAAGGCGATGCCCGCGACCTGCGCCGCCTGGGGGAAAAGGCTCGTGGCGGTCATCCCGGGGATGGTGTTCACCTCCAGCACGATGACCTGCTCGCCCCGCACGAACATGTCCACCCGGGCCAGGTCGCGGCAGCCCAGGACGCGGTAGGCGCGCAGGGCCACCTCCTCGGCCCGCGCCGTCAGGGCCGGCGGCAAGCGGGCCGGGCAGATCTCCTCGCTCGCCCCCGGGGTGTACTTGGCCTCGTAGTCGAAGAACTCCCGCCGCGGGACGATCTCGATGAGCGGCAGCGCCTGCGGGGCGCCCGACACCGGGTCGTCGAGGACGGCGCACGTCACCTCGGTACCGGCGATGAACTCCTCGACGAGGGCCACGGCATCGTACCGCCACGCCGCCTCCAGGGCGGGGCGCAGGTGCCCGGGGTCGCGCACGATGCTCACCCCGATGCTGCTGCCCAGCGCGTTGGGCTTCACCACGCAGGGGTAGCCGAGCACCGTGGCCACCTGCGCCGCCAGGCCCTCCAGGTCCGCCACGTGTCCGCGCTCGGCCACCAGGTAGGCCGGCACGGGGATGTCGTTGAAGCCGAAGAGCTGGCGGCTGCGCAGCTTGTCCATGGCCAGGGCGCTGGCGAGCACCCCCGATCCCGTGTAGGGGACGCCGAGCAGTTCCAGCAGCCCCTGCACCGTGCCGTCCTCGCCGTAGGGGCCGTGCATGGCCAGGATCACCACGTCCACGCCGCCGCGGTCCATCACCCGGTCGATGCCGAGCGGACCCCGACGCGCCAGGCTTCGCGCCGGTCCGCCCGCATCCGCGGATGCGCCTCCCGCGCCGGGCACTGCGCCTGCGGGCGCCTCGACGCTTTCGGGCGGCGCGGCGGGCGGCGAGAGCTGCGGCGGATCCCCCGCCCCCGGCGCCAGCGTCCACCGGCCGTCGCGCAGGACCTCGACCGCCACCGCCTCGTAGCGGGCAGGGTCGAGCGCGGCCAGGATCTGCCGTCCGGTGGCGAGCGAGATCTCCCGCTCGGGCGAGGGGCCGCCCATGAGGACGGCCACGCGCAGGCGCCCTGCCCGGCCCCGGTGCGCCCCCCGCCCGCGCGCGTTCACGGCGCCGCTCCCAGCGCCGTCAGCTGCGCCCGGAGCGCGGCCAGCGACCCTTCGCTCAGCACGCTGGCGAAGGGGATGACCCGCAGGCGGCGGGGCAGGGGGAGCTCCGTGCGCAGGCGCTCCAGCACCCGCGGCGCGGCCAGCAGCACGTCGGCATCCCGCAGGCAGGCGGCCAGGCGGTCGGGCGGGTCGGCGAGCGTGGCGGTGCGCAGGCGCGGGTGGCGCAACCCGACGGCGCGCAGGGAGCGGGCCTTGCCCTCCGCCCCTTCGCGCGTCGCACACACCAGGGCCACGCGGGCCCGTCGCGGCAGGCGTGCCACCTCGGCCAGGGTGGCGAAGTCCGGCAACGCCGCCAGCCCCAGCACCGGACGGTCCGGGACGCGCCGCTGCACCTCCTCCAGGTGGAAGAAGGTGGTCACCAGCACCGCGCACCCGCGCGCGGCGCGCGGCAGCTCCGCCAGCGGGACGGGGCGGATGCCGCCGCCCACCTGCGCCTCCAGCAGGCGCCGGAAGTAGGCCAGGTCCACCGGGTTGCACTCGACGAAGCCCACCCGCGCGGCCAGGCGCGACGAGGGCCGCAGCGACCGTGCACTCCCCACGCTCGACGAGACCCGCACCGTCACCAGGCTCTGCAGCTCGGCAGGGGTCAGGCCCGCCCGCGCCGCCGCCCGCGCCAGCCGGTCCACCAACGCCACCACCTCGGGGGTGAGGGGTGAGGCCCGGCGGACGAACGTCCCCCGGCGGCCGTCGGTGCGGAGGTAACCCTGGGCGGCGAGGCGCCGGTAGACCTGGGCGACGGTGTTGCGGTTCACCCGCAGGAAGGCGGCCAGCTGGCGCACCGGCGGGAGGCGGTCGCCGGGCCGCAGGCGCCCCAGGAGGATGCGGTGGCGGATCTCCGCCGCCAGCTGCTCGCCCGGCGCCCGAACGCCGGGCCGCACGGCAAGCCCGGAGCGCACTTCGGGCCGAGGATGCCCCGGGCGTGTGGACCGGGCCGGACGGCGGCGGTGGGGCGGGGCAGAAGGCGGTGCGGCGGCGGCCAGTTGAATTGACATATCTTTTCTAGGACAATCCCTCCGGGTCAGGGTTCGCCGCCGGCACCCTCCCCTCCTGCCCGCGGGATGCCGGCCTCGTCTGCAGCGAGCACGCTCAGGGCCTCGGCGGGGAGCAGGAGGTGGTCCCGGAAGAAGGAGGTGAGGAGGCGCACCGCCACGCCCTGCTGCTGCAGCCGGCGGGCCAGGTCACGGGCGCTGCCATGGCCCTCCGCCGGCCCTGTGGCGGGGCTCTCCGCCGTCCCCGCGGCTGGGGCCGTGGCCGGGAAGGAGAGGAGGCGGTAGGGTCCGGCGGTCGCGGCCCCCGGGAAGCGCGACGCCACGAGCGCCCACTCCCCGGCGCGGACCGTGAGGCGCGCCTCTCCCTCTTCCACCTCCAGGAACCAGGGCTGGTGCAGCCCGGCCACGGCCAGGCGCAGGCTGGCCTCGAGCAGCCTGGGCACCGCGACGACCACGTACGGCTCCGGATCGAGGGACGCTGCTGCCAGGATCTCCGGCACGCCGGAGGGTTTCCACCCGACGCCGCTCGCTTCCCCCGCGCCGGCCTTCCCCCAGGTGCCGCTCCCGGGCATCGCTCCCCCGGCGGTGGCGGACGCCAGCCCAGGCAGGGTCGCAGGGGAGACTGACCTGCGACGAGTTGGGCACACCCTTCTGGTGACTTGGGTCAACAGGACTGTGCACCGCTGCCCGAGCCACACCAGGCCTGTGCTCGGAGGTTCGCCATGTCCCTCTCACGCCGCGGAACGCTCACGCTCGTCCCCAGCATCCTCGTCATCGTCGCGCTGGCCGGCGCCGCCACGGCTCAGCCTCCCGCGGCGTCCACAGCGGCCGCACTGACACCGGACGACCTCCTGGCGGCGGTGGACTGGCGGACGCTGCAGGAACTGGCGGGCGGTCCCGCGTGGTGGCCGGACTTCCCGCAGTTCAACGTGGGCGTCGGCGACCGCGCTCCGGGCCTGCGCTTCTACGTCGTGCAGACGCTGGTCCGCGTGGCTGCCTCCACCCCGCAGCGCCTGGAGGCGACCGCGCTCCTGTACGCGGACGCCCGGGCGGCCCGCGACGACTTCCGGCGCCGACTGCTGGAACAGAATGACCGCGGCGCGGACATGGTGCAGGGACCATCCCTCGGCGCCGCCGCCCGGTACTTCACCCGCCGGCGCACCTCCGGGGACCTGCGGGCCGAGACCACCCTGCGGTTTGTGGC
>JAVHLY010000001.1:159721-200080 GCA_031081585.1 Armatimonadota bacterium | reverse complement strand
CCCTCCCCGCGCGTCTCGCCTCGATGCTCCCCCCGACCCCGGTGGCAGCCGGCGTCGGGCCCGTCCGCGGCACCGCAGTCCTCCCGCCACACGCCTGGGCCCTGGCCGACACCGCCAAGGATCCCGTGAGGGTGCTGGCCGCGTTGCAGCGGGGCGGAGTGGACGAGGTCACGATGCGTCGGTACGGCCTGCGCGTCGACCCCACGCACGTGGTGGAGGCCACCTACATGTTTTTTGCCACACCCGAACACACCGCCGAGTGGGTGGAGGCCTTTCGTACCGAGGTCCGGCAACAGCACTCCCTCCATCCCGGCGCGGTGGGCCGTTCCGCCGCCTTCACGCGGTACCCCGACGGGGGGTACGAGCTGCAATTCGCCAAGGGGCAAGCTGTCGGCGACGTCCTGTGCCACGCCCCCTTCGGCCAGACGACCGCGGTTTGCGCGGTGCCGCCCGCACCTTGGCCGAGGGCTGGTACGCTGCCCTGCCGGCGACCCGGTAGCGTGCCGGGGCGGCCCGTGTGGGGCATGGGAGGGATGGTGTCATGTGGAAGGTGCTGGGGATCACGGCTCTGGTCGTCCTGGTCGCGGTCTCCGCCATCCGGGCGGAGACCCTGCAACCCTACCGGGATGCCGCCGGGCTGTTCTCGATCTTCTACCCCAAGGGATGGGGTCGAGAAGCGCAGCGGGGTCACGGCGTTCACACCCGGCGACGGGCTGACCTTCTTCTCGATCCTGCCCACCATCAAGCTGGAGGGCCGGGTAGTGGTGGAGACCCGGTTCCAGTCCCTGGTGGTGGACGAGTTCGGCACGCTCCCGGGCTACCGGGTACTCAGCCGGCGGGTCCGACCGGCCAGCGATGCGTCAGGCGCGAGCAGCATCGAGGCCACGTGGGAGTGGACGTACCCGGAGAGCCGGACCCCCAAACGCGCCTGGATCCTCATCGGCGCACAACCCGTTCCCGGCGCCCAGCACACCGCCGCCGGTTTTGTCATGTACGAATCACCGACCCGCGAGTGGCAGCGCGTGGAACCGCTCTTCAAGCAGATGCTCCAGAGCCTTCGCTTTAGCCGATCCTAGCCGAAGGGGGAGTGCCGAGGTGTCGATCGTGCCGACGTCGACGCACACGTCTGACCGTCCCGCTCCCCGCAGCTCGCAGCGGGAGCGGTGGAAGTGGATGCCTCTGGCCGGTGTGGGGCTCTTCCTGGGCGCAGCACTCTGGATCGTCCTGGCGGAGGTGCAGGCTGACCGGAGCCGCTCGGCGGAGGCCCTGGCGGAAGTCGTCGAGGTGCGCAAAGTCACCTGGACGACACAGGATGAGGAGAGCATGGAGGTCCACGAGGGGTACGACATCACCTACCGCTATCGGGTCGCCGGGCGCGTGTACGAAGGCCTCCGCACCCAGGACGAGACCTACAAGCCCGGTGATGCGGTGAAGGTCTGCTACAACCCAGCCCGCCCGGAGGATCATCGGCTCCGCCCTGCCGGATTCCGCTGCGGGAGATAGGGCCGCGGCATCGCCCCCAGACCGTCCACCCATAGCGCAGCGTTGCCCCCTGCAGCATGGCGGTGGCCTTTGGCCCTGGAGCTCTACACGGTTCGGGAGCAGTGGCTGGAGCATGTGGACGACCCGGTCGTGACCCGGTTCGTGAAGGAGGACATGGGCTCGTACGGGTACGCATGGTGGGCACGGGCTGGCCGGGAGATCAGCAGGGCGTACGCGGAGGCGGGAAGCGGGCTCAGGGTGCTGGGCGCCCTGAGCCCACCGGTCCCCACGCCCACCTGTCCGCCCAGCCGCCGCACAGGGTAAGAACTGGGATTTTGCCAACCGAGCTGCACAGGTATTGGGTCTTTCTTCCTGCTCCCTCTGACTCTGTCCAGCGCTGCCGCGGCTTCCAGTCGCGGCCGGGTGTCTGTATCGGCGAACGCCAGGACGTGGGTGACGCCGTGGCGCAACTCCTCCCGCACTGCCCGGCGCGCATTCCGTAGACGCACTCTCCCGCGTAGCGATCCTTGATGGCGGCGGCCCACTCGATCGCCTCATGGCGCCCCCCATCGCCCCGCTGGCGTTCTGCTCCTGTGCTCCGTCGGCCACGAGATCCCGCGTGCACACCTTGTCCAGGTGGAGGTGAGCATTGACGAAGGACGGGATGACGAGGTCGTGGGTCGGGACCACCTCAGCCCCCGACCCGCTGCCGGCCAACCAGTGCCAGATACTCGAAGACAACTTGCGCCGCCAGCAGAGCGGTAATCTCCCCCACGTCGTAGGCAGGGACGACCTCCACCACGTCAGCGCCGGCCATGGTCAGGCCGGCGCACCCCTGGAGGATCTGCAGCGCCTCCGCCGAGGTAGCCCCGCCCACCTGGGGTGTCCCCGTCCCGGGGGCGAAAGCCGGATCCAGGAAGTCGACGTCGAACGACAGGAAGGCCGGGGCATCCGCCGTCCGCCGACGGATCGCCTCAGCCACCGCCTCCGCGCCCTGGCGCCGCACGGTGGTCATCGGGATGACCTCCAATCCCAGACGGCGCGCCTCCTCGACATCGTCCGCGCGGTAGAGAGGTCCACGAATCCCCACCTGGGTGGAGCGTTGGGGGAGGATGAGGCCCTCCTCCACCGCGCGCCGTACCACCGTGCCGTGCGTGTACTTTCGCCCAAAGTACGAGTCCCAGGTGTCGGTGTGGGCATCGAACTGCACCAGGGCCAGCGGGCCCCAGTGCCCCGCCAGGGCGCGCAACTCCGGAAGGGTGATGGAGTGATCCCCGCCCAGCGCCAGGGGGACGGCGCCCGCGGCCACCACCGCGGCCACCGCCTCCCGGATGCGCGCGTAGGAGTCGTCCAGGTAGCCCGGGACGACGTCCACGTCGCCGAGGTCCACGGCGCTGCAGGCGGCGAAGACGTCCACCCCCTGCTCCACCGAGTACGGCTTGAGGAGGACTGAGGCGGCCCGGATCGCGACAGGACCAAAGCGCGCCCCCACGCGGAAGGTGGCGCCCGTGTCGAAGGGGATCCCCAGGACGACGACGTCAGCCCCTGCCGCCGCAGGTCGGTGGGGGAGGCGCATGAAGGTGCGGATTCCTGCGAAGCGCGGGCTCTCCAGCGCGTCCGGGGGGCGCAGGTCGCGGTCGGCGCCCACGTCCTAGAAGGCCAGGGCGCGCCAGGCGCGGGCCGCAGGCGGCGCAATGCGGGCACGCTGCAGGAGGGCGTGGGCGGCGCGCTGCGCCTCCCGGAGGAGGCCCCCCTCATCCACGGTGAGGATCCGACCACCCTCCATGACTAGGCGGCCATCGATGATGACCGTCTCCACTTCCGAACCGATCGCGGAGTACACCAGCGATGAGACGGGGTGGTGGACAGGGGAGGCCGTGGCCGTGCAGAGGTCGGCCACGGCGATGTCCGCCCGCTTGCCAACCTCCAAGGACCCCACCTCGCCCTCCAGGCCCAGGGCACGAGCCGCACCCAGTGTGGCCATCTCGAAGACCTGCTCCACGGTGATCGCGGTGGGGTCGCCCGTGTGCACCTTGTGCAGGAGGGCCGCGAACTTGAGAGCCTCGATCATGTTCTGGTTGTTGTTGCTCGCCGGGCCATCGGTGGCCAGACCCACGGGGATGCCGGCGAGGAGCATCTGAGGGACCGGGGCCACACCGGCCGCCAGGTACATGTTGCTCGTGGGGTTGTGGGAGACCGCAGTACCCCGCGCCTTGAGGATGCGCAGGTCACGGGGGGTGAGGTGGACGCAGTGCACCGCCAGGGTAGGGGTCTCCAACACGCCCAACCGCTCCAGGGCCGCGAGGTCGCCCACACCGAAACGGGCCATGGCGTTCTGCACGGAGAAGGGGGTCTCCGCCACGTGCATCGTCAGTCCCAGGCCGAGGTGGGCCGCCAGGTGCTGCGTGGCCCGCAACCCCTCTGCGGTGCACGACCAGATCATGCACGGACCGAAGCGCACGGTGATCCGCCCGTCGGCGGCCCCGTGGTAACGCTTGGCCACCCGCTCACAGTCGGCCAGGACGTCCTCGGTGGACTGGATGAGGGCGCGCGGAATGCCGTACTCGTCGCCCATATCGATGTAACCGCGCACGAACACTCCCCGGATCCCCGTCTCCACCATGGCGCGGATCACCGCGTCGGAAAGATGGGGGCGGGGGTGCACGTACATGAAGTCCTTGAGCGTCGTCGTGCCCGAGCGCAGGGCCTCGACGCACCCCAACGCCGCGGCCACATAGCAGTCCTCTTCCGTGAGCTCGCTGGCGGCGGGGGCCACGACCTCGCGGAACCACTCCTCCAGCACGCGGTCGTCCGCCGGCCCCTTGAGCAGTGTCTGGAAGAGGTGGGTGTGGGTGTTCACCAAGCCGGGGAAGACGACCTTCCCGGAGACGTCGAGGCGACGGGCCGCCGGGACCCCCTCCAGATCCTCGGCCGGGCCCACCACGGCGATCCGGGAGCCCCGAACGCCTACAGCCCCGCGCTCCAGGATGCGGCGATCCGGGTCCATGGTGATGACCGTCCCCCCCGCGAGGAGCAGATCGAGCCGTTCGGGTCGGTTCATGCGCTCACCCCTCACCGGACGTGGCATTCTGGCCAAAGGCCTCCAGCAGATCCGCGGGGTCGTCCGGCGTCATGAGGACAGGCAGGTCCAGGCCAGCCGCCCGGAAGCGCTGGAGGCCCCGTCGGCATTCCTCTGGCGTCCCCGCCAGGCAGACCGCATCCACCAGCGCGTCACTGAGGTAACGGCCACCGGCCCGAGGCCCCTCCTGCCGCGTGACACGCTGGAGGCGCTCCACCTCGTCGGGGCTCAGCCCACTGACCGCCGCGATCGTGGGGAAGAGCGTGTAGTATCGGGCGATGGCGGCCCGCATCCTCTCCCGCGCGGTGGCCCCATTCTCGGCGATGGCTGTCATCACGATCCCCGCGATGTCTACCCGCCCCCGCCCAGTTTCGCCAGCCGCGGCCTGCACGACCTCCGCCGCCCGCTGGATGTACGCCATCGGTACGAACGCGTCCAGCAGCACCCCGTCCGCCACCCGTCCCGCCAGCCGCAGGCCGCGGGGCCCCGTGACGCCCAGGTACAGGGGAGGCGGCACCGGCGGGACCACCTCCAGTCGCGCCCCGCGCACCCGGACCACCCGTCCCTCGTACTCGACGGTCTGCCCCACTAGCAGCGGCCGCAGGACGTCCACGTACTCGCGCAAACGGGTGAAGGGCCGATCCGGGGCGATGCCCTGAGCCCGCAGGATCTCCGCAGATCCCGCTCCCACCCCAAGGGCGAACCGGCCGCCCGAGAGCTCAGCGAGGGTGGCGGCCGTCTGGGCCAGGAGAACGGGCCCCCGCGTGTAGACATTCACCAGGCCCGTCGCCACCGATACCCGGCGGGTGGCCACGGCGATGGCGGCGACCGCGGTGATGCCGTCCCGGCGCAGCCGAGTCTCGGCCACCCACACGGACGCGAATCCGGCGGCCTCCGCCGCCTGCGCCAGCTCCACCATGCGGGGTACGGGGGGTGTGCCCAGGAACCCCAACCCCATCCGCGAGCGTCCGGCATCGGTGGGGGCCACGATCCGGTCCGCGGTGGTGGCTCCCGGGACCACGGCTCACTCCTCGGCGCGGTAGGGAGTCCCTGCCGCCGCCGGCGGCGCCATACGGCCCACCAGACCCGTGAGGGCCAGGAGGGCCAAGAGGTACGGCAGCATAACGGGCACCTGGTAGGGGACCCCGAGGTTGTAGGTCTGGATGAGGAGCTGAAAGGCGTCGGCGGCGCCGAAGAGCAGGGCCGCACCCAAGGCCCCCAGTGGGTGCCACTTCCCGAAGATCACCGCCGCCAGAGCGATGAACCCCCGGCCTGCGCTCATGTTCTCCGTGAACAGGTTGAGGTGCCCCAGGGAGAGGAAGGCTCCCGCCGTCCCGGCCAGCATCCCGCTGGCGACGACCGCACCGTAGCGCATCTGGGCCACCTTCAGCCCCGCCGTGTCGGCGGCCCGTGGGTGCTCCCCGACCGCCCGAAGGCCCAGCCCCCAGGGGGTCCGGAAGAGGAAGAGGGTGAGTGCGGGGGCCAACACCAGGGCCGCGTAGACCAGGGGCGTCTGCCGGAAGAGCACGGGTCCGATCAGGGGCAGGTCGGCAAGGTAGGGCACCACCAGGGGCTGGAAAGCCGGGACCTGTTCGATCCCGGCGGGGCGCAGCAGGACCCGCGCCAGGAAAGTCGTACACCCGAAGGCGAACAGGTTAAGGGCCACGCCGGAGACGATCTGGTTGGCCCCCAGGGTGACGCTCAGGTACGCGAGGAGGAGGCCGAGGACCGCGCCGACTCCCGCAGCGGCGGCAGTCCCTGCCCAGGGACTCCCCCAGTAGTGGGAACCCAGGACTCCCGTCAGCGCCCCGAAGAGCATCATCCCTTCCAGGGCGATGTTGAAGACACCCGACCGCTCGGAAAGGACGCCCCCCATGGCCGCCAGGCCGATGGGAGTGGTCAGGCGGACCGTCGCCGTGAGGTAGGAGAGGACGAGGACGTACTCAAGAGGACTCATGCTTGGCACCGATGGACGCGGCGAGGCGGGGAGCCTCTGACCGCGGAGCGGCCACGAGGGTGGGCAGGGTCCACCGTCGCTGCACCGCCAGGCTGGCAGCGAGGAAGAGCACGGCGAGGCCCTGGATGGCGAAGACGATGGCGACGGGGACTCCCACGCTCCGCTGCATGATATTCGCCCCACTCCGAAGGGCCCCAAAGAAGACCCCCATAGCCACGACCCCCAGCGGCTGCCCGTTGCTGAGGAAGGCGACCACCACGGCATCGTACCCGTAGCCGGGGGAGAAATTCTCGAAGAGGCGGTGCTTCAGGCCAATCACCTCGACCGCACCGGCCACACCGGCCAACCCCCCCGCACCCGCCATAGCCACGAGGAGCACAGCGCGAACGTTGATGCCCGCCGCGGCGGAGGCGGACGGGTTGAGCCCCACACTGCGCAGATAGAATCCCAGTGTCGTCCGCGCCAGAAGCGCGTGCAGGAGCAGGGCCGTCACCAGTGCGAGGACGATCCCGGCGTGCGCGTCAGTCCCGGGGATGATCACCGGCAGGAGTGCGGAGTCGGCGAGGGGACGCGTATACGGATAGGGGGCCCCCGGTTCGATGAGGGGGCCGCTGACTATGAGGCTGATCAGCAAGATCCCCACATAGTTCATGAGCAGGGTGGTGATGACCTCGTTGACCCCACGGAAGACCTTCAGCAGCCCCGGCACGAGCCCCCACGCCGCTCCCGCCAGGAATCCGGCCGCGAGGGCCAGCAGGACGTGGAGGAGGGAGGGAAGGCCTTGGAGGTAGAGGCCCACCAGGGCGGCGGCGAGCCCGCCGAGGTAGATTTGCCCCTCTGCCCCGATGTTGAAGAGGCCCGCTCTCAGAGCGATGCCCACACCCAAGCCGGCAAACAGCAGGGGGGTCGCCTTCACCAGGGTCGTGGACAGCCCGAAGACATCGGCCACCGCGCCCCGGAGCAGTTCCCCGTAGGCGCGCAGGGGGTGCGCACCGGCCACCCCCACGAGGACCATGCCGAGCAGAAGGGCCCCGAAGACTGCCCAGAGGGGGAGGGAGCTGGCCACCCAGCCCCGCGCCCTCATCCTGCCGCCGCCTGGCGCAACGCCCCCGTCATCATGAGGCTGATCTCCCTCAGTGAGACCAGCCGCGGATCGACGACGCCCATGATCTCCCCGTTGAAGAGCACCGCAAGCCGGTCGCTCACGGTCAGCAACTCGTCCAGCTCTGTGGAGATATACAGGATCGCCGTCCCCCGCGCCCGCTGCGCGAGAATCGTTCGCAAGACGTACTCCGCGGCCCCCACGTCCAGCCCGCGCGTCGGCTGGACGGCCACAAGGACGTCCGGGTCCGCGCCCACCTCCCGGGCGAGCACCACCTTCTGCTGATTCCCCCCCGAGAGGTGGCGGACCGGCTGGAAGACATGGGCGAGGCGAATGTCGAATCGGCTCACAAGTCCCCGGGCGTGCGCGGCGATGGCAACGCGGTCGAGGAGTGTCCGTCGGGAGTAGGGAGGTCGGTGTACGACCTTGAGGACGAGATTGTCCGCGACGGCCATGTCGCCGATGACCCCGAAGCGCGCCCGGTCTGCGGGGATGTACGTCATACCGCAGGCGATACGCTCGCGAACGGGAACAGCGGTGATGTCCCGCCCCCGCAGGAGGATGCGCCCGCCCTGGACGGGGCGCAGGCCCACGACCGCCTCCGCGAGCTCCGTCTGTCCGTTCCCGTCGACCCCGGCGACACCGAAGATCTCGCCCCGCCGCACCTGGAAGGAAACTCCCCGGAGCGCCGCCACGCCCCGGTCGTTCAGCGCCTGGAGGGACCGGACCTCCAGCACGGCCTCCCCGATGACGACGGGGTCCTTCTGCAGTCGCAGGACCACCTCGCGCCCAACCATCATCCGCGCCAGGCTCTCCGCGCTAGTCTCGCGGGTGGCAACCGTACCGACGACCCGCCCCTGACGGAGGACGGTCACCTCGTCGCTGACACGCATGACTTCCTCGAGCTTGTGGGTGATAAAGATGACGGACCGCCCTTCCCGGACGAACTGCCGGAGGATGGCGAAGAGGGCCTCGGCCTCCGCCGGGGTGAGCACCGAGGTGGGCTCGTCCAGGATGAGGAGGTCTGCTCCACGGTAGATGGCCTTGAGGATCTCCACCCTCTGCTGTGCTCCTACCGGGAGCTGCCAGACAGCGGCCCGGGGGTCGACGTCCAGTCCGTACGTCCGCGCCAGGGTGGCGATCTCCGTCTCCACCGCCCCCCGGGCCAGGAACGGACCCCGCCGGGGCGGCAGACCGAGCATGACGTTTTCGGCCACCGTCAGCTGGGGGACGAGCATGAACTGCTGGTGGATCATTCCGATCCCCTGCCGGATGGCGTCGCGTGGCGAGGAGAAGCGGACCGGGACGCCCCGCAGGTAGATGCGGCCCGAGTCCGGCTGGTACAACCCGTAGAGGACGTTCATCAGCGTCGTCTTGCCCGCGCCGTTCTCGCCGAGGAGCGCGTGTACGGTCCCTGCGCGGACGTCCAGCGTGACGCGGTCGTTGGCCACAATCGGCCCGAACCGCTTGGTGATCTCCTCCATCCGCAGGACGGCGGCAGTGTCCATGGCGCACCGTACGCCCGGGGGGCCTCCGCCGAGGCCCCCCCGTCCCGGTCTCACTTCCGCTGGATCTTACCGGCTAGCAGCAGCTTCTTGACCTCCTCCACGCGATCTCGCACGCGCTGGGGAACCATGGCCCCGTACCGCCCCAGCCGGGCGGCGGCGGGGTTCTCGATGCCGAAGACATACCCCTTCCCCTGGAACTTGCCCGCGGCCACGAGCTTGGCCACCTCCAGCATCGCCACCGCAATGTTCTCAATGGCCGAGGTCAGGACGGTCTCGGGCGCCAGGCTGAGCTGGTCCCGCGGGTACCCAATGACGAAGACCTTCTTCTCCTTCGCCGCTTCGATCACTCCGAGCATAGCGTGGTCCAGCAGCGGGTACAGGACGTCCACACCGCGGGCGATGTGCGCCAGGGCTGCCTCCTTGCCCTTGCCCACGTTGTCCCAGTCGCCCGTGTAGGAGGTGAACATCTGCACCCGTGGGTTCACGTACTTTGCCCCCTGCTCCAGACCGATCATGCTCTCGTCGATGGCCTGGAACTTCTGGGCGCTGATGGCAGCGATCTTGTTCGTCTTGGTCATCAGTCCCGCCACCACTCCCGCCAGGAAGCTGACCTGGAAGTGGTTGATCTGCGACGTGGCGAGGTTAGGGGCCGTGGACACGCCGTTGTTGATCACGATCTTCGTCCGCGGGAACCGAGCGGCGACCTGCTTCCCGGCAGAGTCGAACTCCCCGCCGTGGCCAAAGACGAGGTCGTACCCTCGCCGGGCGTAGTCGCTCATGACCTCGACCTGGTCGGGCTGGGCCACGCGCTCCGTGTAGGCGATCTGCGCGCCCAGTTCTTTCTCGATCATCTTTAGCCCCTCGTAGCCGGTCTGGTTCCATGCCTTGTCTGTGATGATCCCTGGGAGGGCGGCCGCCACCCGCAGGCGTGGGGTGCCCGCGTCCGCCACCGTGCCCACGAGCGCTCCCAGCAGCACGGCCACGACCAGGGCAGCCACTCGACCCTTCGCCATGTCCCCCATGCGCACACTCCTCCCTTCTTCCGATGTTGGTGCCTCCGCGCGCGGTCTCACCTCCCCTCCTGCACCCCCGCCGGGACGGCCCGCCGCGTGCGCTCATAGAAGATCGCTCCCAGGAAGTCCAGGATCACCCGCGCAGCGAGCTGGGCGGTGACCTCCGTGGGGTCGTACTGCGGGGCCACCTCCACGAAGTCGAAGCCCACCACGTCGCCCTTGGCGGCCACACCCCGCAGGAGGTCGGTGACCTCGTAGTAGTCCAGGCCGCCCACCGACGGCGAGCCCGACCCGGGGGCCACACCGGCGTCGAAGGCGTCGATATCGATGGTCACGTAGTACCGCTTTCCGTCAGGGATGCGGGCCAGTACCCCGTCGACACCCCGGCGGCGGATCTCCCGCGGACCGATGATGAGGCTCCCCATGCGCCGCGCGTCCGCGAAGTCCGACGGGTCGCTGCTCCCCGGACCGCGGATACCGATCTGTGCGAAGCCTTCCACGTGAGGCATCTCCGCCACCCGGCGCATGACGTTCCCGTGCCCCTCGCGCACGCCGAACCGTTCGTCCACGAAGTCCAGGTGCGCGTCAATCTGGATCACGTAGAGCGGTCCCCGGTCCCGAAAGGCCCGCAGTACGGGGATGGGGACCGAGTGATCTCCACCCAGCACGACGGGCAGCGCACCCCGGGCCAGGATCTTCTCCACTGCCTCCCGGATGTTCTGCAGGCACGCCTCGGGCCGCATGTGAATCATGTCGACGTCTCCACAGTCAACGATCCGGACCCCCTGCAGGAAGATGGTGTCGAACTCGTGATCGTAGTACCCCACACCGCGCAGCGCGTAGATCGCAGAGGCATTCCGGATGGCCCGGGGGCCGAAGCGCGTCCCGGACCGGTACTGGGTCCCCATGTCGAACGGGGCCCCCAGAATGGCCACGTCCGCCTCCAGCGTGTCCAGGTCCGTGTGCACCGGGAGCTTGCAAAAGGAGGTGATCCCGGTAAAGGGCAGGTTGAGCCGTTCCGCGCCCATACGCCTCCCTCCCTAACCTGCCAGCCCGAACTCAGTCCGCACGATCTCCACCAGAGCCTGCACCACCTCCTCGACGATCCGACGCCCGTGCGCCGCGCTGGCCCGGCGCGCCGGTGAGAGCACCCCCGAGGGGGGCACGACGTCGGAGGGCGGTGGGTAGATTTCGTAGGGGAGCTGGCGGTCCGCGCGATCGTCCACGAGGCGATCCCACCGCACGAGGTCCGGCCGCACCGCCGCCGTGACCGAGGTCTCCACGACCGCCGCATGCTCCAGGGCCCATCCAGGAAATTCCCCGGCGAAGATCGCATCGACGGTGCCGGGGGGGATGAGCTCCCACCAGTGGACGACGACGGCCTTCGCGTCGGAGACACCGGTTTCCCGCAGGGCGAGGTCGATGCCCTCCGTGAGGAACATGGCGTTCTCGTAGTGACCGTCGACCACGACGATGCGGCGCACGCCGTGTCGCAGGAACTCCCTCAGGAGGTCCCGCACGACCGCCACGAGGGTCTGCCCGTCCAGGCTCGTTGTCCCGGGGAACTGCTGTCCGCCACCGCTCTTGGGCTGGCTCTTGTACCCGTAGGCCAGCGGCGGGGCGACGATGCCTCCCACCCGCTCTGCCGCCGCCCGCGCCACGGCCACGGCCTGGAAGACGTCCGTTCCCAGAGGAAGGTGAGGGCCGTGCTGCTCTGTGGAGCCCGCCACGAGGAAGAGCGGCGCGCCAGCCCGGACCCGCTCCTGGTACTCCACCCAGGTGAGCTCGTCCATCATTACCGGCTGCCCCATTGTCCTCACCGCCCACCCCCGGGAGCGGAGCCCTCGACCCCTAGAACGACGGCGGCGTGATGGCGATCACGAAGGTCGCGGGGGCATCGTCACTGCTGCGGTAGGAGTGGGGGATCTCGCTGCGCACGTAGATGGAATCCCCGGGCTCCAGGATGTGGGGTGGGCCCTGCCCGATATGCGCCTCCAGTCGCCCGTCCAGGACCACCAAGCACTCCTCCCCCTCGTGTGCGACCTTCTCGTCCTCCGTCCACACCCCCGGCTCAAGCCGCACCCATAACATTTCGATCGCGCCGGTGACGTCGGGGGAGAGGAGCTCGTAGCGCCGCCCTTCGCTCTGGCCGACCACCAGGCGCTTGCGGTGCTCGGCCCGCACGACAATCCCGTCCTGGCGGACATCCGACTGGAAGAACGTGGCGATGGGAACCCGCAGGCCGGTGGCCACCCTCAGAAGGGTGGCGAAGGAGGGATTGCCCTGGCCCCTCTCCAGGAGGCTCAGGGTCGCGGCGCTCACCCCGCACCGCTCGGCGAGCTGCTCAAGGGTCAGGCCGCGCTGCTCACGGACCTTTTGGACGAGGAGGCCCAATTCGTGAAGGGCGGCACTCACATCAGGCGGTCCAAGCAATGTCTCGGCGTGTCCCATAGCCTGCCTGGGAGTCTTTCGGTTTATTAAAATTTCCTTTAGTCTAATTTTGATGCTTCGCGGCTGACCCCGCGGATTCCTTCTCCCCAAGATCCCAGCTTGCCCACGATCGCTCTACCAGGCTTGCCCGGGGACTTCATTGCATCTCCCTAGACGGCGGATGTGCCGAGGCCTCGACGGGCCTGGAGGTGGGGGCGGAGGTGGGGAAGGTGACACATCGGTGCAGGAGGTGGCGGTGGTGCTCGGGGAGCGCGGACGAGCGTATACTGCTGACCCGTGACCTCCCGGGACCGGCTGCTCATCCTAGTGGGCGTCCTCCTCGGCCTCTTCCTGGCCGCCCTCGACCAGACCATCGTCGCCACCGCGCTGCCGGCCATCGTGGCCGACCTGCACGGGCTGGACCTGCTGGCCTGGGTCTCCACGGGCTACCTGCTGGCCAGCACGGCGATGGTGCCGGTCTACGGCCGACTCGCCGACCTCCACGGCCGGCGCCGCATCCTGGTGGCCGGCATCGTCACCTTCCTGGCCGGCTCCGCCCTGTGCGGGGTGGCGCAGTCGATGCTCCAGCTCATCGCCTTCCGCATCCTGCAGGGCGTGGGCGCAGCGGCGCTCACCTCGACCGCCTTCATCATCCCCGCCGACCTCTTCGCCCCGGCGGAGCGCCCGCGCTACCAGGGCCTCTTCGGCGCCGTCTTCGCCCTGGCCAGCCTGGTCGGGCCCCCTCTGGGCGGCGTGCTCACCGACACCGTCGGCTGGCGCTGGGTCTTCTACGTGAACGTGCCGGTGGGCGCGCTGGCGCTGGCCGTCGTGCTCCTGCGCATGCCGACCATGGCCCGCGGCGTGCGGGCACCCATCGACTGGCCGGGGACGGTCCTGCTGCTGGCCGCGGTCGTCCCGCTGCTGCTGGCGCTCACCCTGGACCGCACGCTCTTCCCCTGGCACGCCCCCTTCACGCTGGCGCTGCTGGCCACCTCCGGGCTGGCCGCGGCCGCCTTCCTGGTCGTGGAGCGCCGCGCCCCGTCGCCGATCCTGCCGCTGGGGCTCTTCCGCAACCGCACCGTGACCCTGATCGCCGCGGCCTCCCTGCTCACCGGGGCGGCCTTCTTCGGGGCGCTGTTCTTCCTGTCGCTCTTCATGGTGAACGTCGTCGGCGTCTCGGCGACGGCGGCGGGCTCCACCCTGGTCCCGCTGACCCTCGCCGTGGTGACGGGAGCGCTGCTCTCCGCGCAGGTCGTCCAGCGCACCGGCCGGTACAAGTGGGTCATCGTCGCGGGCTACCTGGTGGCCACCGTCGGGATGGCGCTGCTGGCCACCATGGGGGAGCACGTCACGCAGGGCGGCGTCGTCTGGCGCATGGTGGTGCTGGGGCTGGGGTTGGGCCCGTCGATGCCGCTGCTGACGCTGGTGGTGCAGAACGCTGCGCCGCCCGGGCAGGTGGGCACGGCCACGGCGAGCCGGCAGTTCTTCATGCAGATCGGCAGCGTCGTGGGCGTAGCCGTCTTCGGGGCGATCTTCTCCGCCACCCTCACGGAGGCGGTGGAGGCCGCGCTGCGGCCAGCGCTAGCGCAGTTGCCGCCGGGGGTGCGGCGCAGCGTCGACCCCGCGGCGCTGCGCGCGTCCCTGCGCGGATCGGGCGCGGGGGGCCGCCTCATGGTGACCGCCGCCCCCGGCCCGGACGGGACCGCCATGCGCGCGGCGGTGCGCCGCGGCTTCGCCGTGAGCATCCTGCGCGTCTACGCCTCGGCCATCCCGCTGACGCTGCTCGCCGGCGCGCTGATGCTGGCGCTGCCAGAGCTCCCCCTGCGCCGAACCCGCCCTCCCGCCCCCGGCGAGGCGGTGGCGACCGGGCAGGAGGGGATACCCGGCGCCTGGAACGGGTAGGCGGGAGCCGGCGCCGGGGGAGGGCCCGCGCCGATCTGGGCGACAGGAGGCGAGGCGGTCGATGGGCTTTGCCATGGCCTCGGCCCTGTGGGCGTTGATACTCGTCCCTGCCGCGGCGGCGCTGTACGTGGCGCACCTGCGGCAGTTCCCCCGCGAGGCGGTCCTCCACCCCCAGTCGGCCGCCCTCGCAGCCGCGGCGGCGGGCGCCGGCCGCTGGCGCCGTCACCTCCCCGCGGCGCTGCTGCTGCTGGCGCTCACCGCAGCGCTGCTGGCGCTGGCCCGCCCCACGCTCCCGCTCCCCGTCCCCGCGGACCGCTCCGTCGTCATGCTCGCCATCGACACCAGCGGCAGCATGCGCTCGGAAGACATCGCCCCCAACCGCCTGGAGGCGGCGAAGGCGGCGGCGGGCGCGTTCGTCGCCGCCCTGCCCCGGGGGCTGCGTGTGGGCCTGGTGGCCTTCGGGGGCTACGCGGAGCTGGTGGTACCCCCGACCACCGACCGGGAGCGCCTGCGTGCGGCCATCGACGGGCTGGGGTTCATCCGCCGCACCGCTATCGGCGAGGGGCTGCTCGAGGCGGTGATGGCCATCCTGGGCGCCTCGCGCCCGGCGCCCGACCCGTGGAGCGGTACGCCTACCCCGCTGGTCGTCCCGCCCGACGCCCGTCCCGTGCGACCGGGCTCGGCCATCGTGGTGCTGCTCTCGGACGGGCGCAGCAATGCGGGCGTCGACGCGCTGGAGGTGGCGGCCTTCGCCCGCCGGCAGGGGATCGTGGTCCACACCGTGGGCGTGGGGCAGCCCTCCGCGCCCAACACCGCGTGGACGATCGGCGGGACGCTGGACGAGGAGACGCTGCGCGAGATCGCCGCCGCCACCGGCGGGAGCTACGTCCACGCCGCCAGCGCGCGCAGCCTGCACCAGATCTACCGGCGGCTGGCTCGCGACGTGGGGTGGGAGCGCCGCCCGGTGGAGGTGCCGGCGCTGGCCGCGCTGGTGGCGGCCGTGGCGCTGGTGGGGGCGCTCGGGGCGGCCATCGCCCTGCGCCCCGTGGCCTGAGCCCTCCGCCCGGACCGGCGCAGCGGCCAGGCCGCGTGCCGGCCTGAGGGACCGCGGACGGGCTACCGGTTGATCTCCCGCATCTCGCCCGTCGTCATGTAGATGACCCGCTCGGCGACGTTGGTGATGTGATCGGCCGCCCGTTCCAGGTGCTGGGCGGCCAGGAGGTACTCCAGCCCCCGCGTGACCGCCCGCGGGTCGGCAGCCATCGCGCTGAGGAGGGTGTGGAAGACCCGGGCGCGCAGAGCGTCCACACGGTCCTCCTTCGCCCCCAGCCCTTCGGCCAGTGCGGCGTCGCGGCGCTGGAAGGCCTCCAGCACGTCGGCCAGCATCTCCTGCACCGCCGCCTCCATCACCACCAGCATGGCTTCGAGTTCCGGCATCGGCCTCTCCGTGCTGAGCCGTCGGGCGGCGCGGCTGACCCCCTCGGCGTGATCGGCCAGACGCTCCAGGTCGATGGAGATGGCCAGGATGGAGGCGACCTCGCGCAGGTCGCCGGCCATGGGTTGCTGGGTGGCCAGCAGGGCGACGACGCGGTGCTCCAGTTCCAGGTGGAGCGCATCGATGGCGTCGTCGGCCCGGATGACGGCCTCGGCCGCCAGGACGTCCCGGGTCCGCAGCGCCTCCACGGACCGTCGGATGAGCTGGCCGGCCAGGCGGCCCATGTGCACGACGTCGTGCTCCAAGGCGGCCAGTTCGCGGTCGAAGGCCTGACGGAGGTGCTTCACGTCACTCCTCCCGGCGCGCTGGGCGTGGTCTGCTCCGGATTCTACCGTGGGGCTCCCGGGCAGCGCAGGCCGCAGGCGCACGCGCCGCGCAGTGCCCTGGCCGTCGCTCCGCCCCATCACCCGAACCGCCCGGTGATGTAGTCTTCCGTGCGCTGGTCCGCCGGGGTGGTGAACACCTCCCGGGTCGGCCCGAACTCCACCAGCTCTCCCAGGAGCAGGAAGCCGGTGTAGTCGGACACGCGGGCCGCCTGCTGCATGTTGTGCGTGACGATGACGATGGTGTAGCGCTCCCGCAGCGCCTGCATCAGGTCCTCGATCCTGGCCGTGGCCACGGGGTCGAGGGCGGAGCAGGGCTCGTCCATCAGCAGCACCTCGGGCTCCACGGCGATGGCCCGGGCGATGCACAGCCGCTGCTGCTGCCCGCCGGAGAGGCGCAGCGCCGACTGGTGGAGACGGTCGCGCACCTCCTCCCACAACGCCGCCCGCTGCAGGCTCTGCTCCACGATGGCGTCCAGGTCCGCCCGGCGGCGCACGCCCAGCAGGCGCGGGCCGAAGGCGACGTTCTCGTAGATGGACTTGGGGAAGGGGTTGGACTTCTGGAAGACCATCCCCACCCGTCGCCGCAGCTCCGTGACCTCCACTCGCGGGTCGTAGATGTCCACCCCGCCGATGCGGACCGCCCCGGCGATGCGGACGTTGTCCAGGAGGTCGTTGAGGCGGTTGAGGCAGCGCAGGAGCGTCGTCTTCCCGCACCCGGAGGGGCCGATGAAAGCGGTGATGCGGTTCCGCGGGATGGTCATGGTCACCTCGCGGAGGGCCGGGCTCGCCCCGTACCACACCGAGAGGCGCTCGATCTCCACCGCCGGCGCTTCGACGACGTCGGCGGCGCCTGCCTCCCGGTCCGTCCGCACCTCCACCCGGAGTCCGTCCATGCGCACCCTCCCCCCTACACCCCCGCCACGACCAGCCGACGGCGCAGCCGGGCCCGCAGGGCGATGGCGAACAGGTTCAAGCAGATCACCACCCCCAGCAGCAGCAGGGTCGTGGCGAAGACCATGGGGCGCGCGGCGTCCACGTTCGGCGACTGGAAGCCCACGTCGTAGATGTGGAAGCCCAAGTGCATGAACTTCCGCTCGAGGTGGACGAAAGGCGGTGTGCCGTCCACCGGCAGGGCCGGCGCCAGCTTCACCACCCCGGTGAGCATCAGCGGGGCCACCTCCCCGGCGGCCCGGGCCATGGCCAGAATCAGACCCGTGAGGATGGAGGGGAGCACCGCCGGGAGGACGACCCGCACCGTGGTCTCGAGCCTGGTCGCGCCCAGGGCCAGCGCCGCCTCCCGCATCCCGGGGGGGACCGCCGCCAGCCCCTCCTCGGTGGCCACGATGACCACGGGAACGGTGAGCAGCGCCAGCGTGAGCGACGCCCACAGGAGCCCGCCCGTCCCCAGGGTGGGAGTGGGGAGGGCCTCGGGGAAGAAGAGGCGGTCGAGGGTGCCGCCCACCAGGTAGATGAAGAAGCCCACGCCGAACACGCCGAAGACGATGGAGGGCACCCCGGCCAGGTTGTTCACCGCGATGCGGACGGCGCTGGTGAACGGCCCCTGCCTGGCGTACTCCCGCAGGTAGAGGGCGGCCAGCACCCCCAGCGGTGTCACGACCACGGTCATCAGCAGCACCATCAGCACGGTGCCGAAGATGGCGGGGAAGACGCCCCCCTCGGTGTTGGCCTCGCGGGGCTCGGCGGTGAAGAACTCCCACAGCCTGCTGCCGTAGACGCGCAGCCGCCCCGCCCAGCTCAGCGCGTTGGGACGGACGACGCGCACCACCTGCGCCAGGGGGACCCGCACCTCCCGCCCATCGGCCACCGTGACGATGGCCGCCGCCGTCTGTCGGGCGCGCAGGCGCTCGACCTCGGCGCGGACGGCCTCGTAGCGCGCCTGCCAGGCCGCCGCCTCGGCGTGGAGCCGGTCCACCTCCGGACCCGCCCTGACGCCGCGCAGCTCCAACCGCCGCAGGGCCAGGCGGATGCGCTCCTGGCGGCGGTTGATGGCTCCTACCTCCACTCGCTCGAGACGGCGGATGCGGGCCACGAGGGCCTGGGCTTCCCGGAGGGCGGGGAAGAGCGCCGGCCAGGCCTGGGGGCCCTGGGCCACGATGCGCTCACCGTCGGCCACGGCGCGCAGGGTCCCGTAGAGGTGACCCCACTCCCGACGCTCCACCACCATGGCCTCCCGAGGTCGGGTCCGGGTGACAATCAGCGCCTCCGGGATCCACCGGAAGTCCTGGCCGGTGAGGTCGCGGTTGCCCTGCTTCACCTTGATCCGGTAGGCCCCGGCGGACCCGGGCATGGCCTCCCGCTCTACCACCTCGCCCAGGACCACCGTCCCGTCGGCCAGCGCCAAATGCTCAACCTGGCGCGGCCAGAAGTACGCGAGCCCGTGGGCCGCCACCAGCCCGACGAGGCCGGCTACCATGAGCAAGGCCAGGGCCAGCGCGCCGCCGCTGAGCCAGACGAAGAGGTCGCCGCTGCGCCACAGCCCGCCGGAGCCCTCCCGCCGCACCGCCGCTGCGCCGCCCCTCACAGCGCCTGATACCGTCGCCGCAGCCGCAGGCGCACCACCTCGGCCGCGGTGTTCACCAGGAACGTGGTGACGAAGAGCAGCAGGGCCGCCAGGAACAGGACGCGGTACAGGGTCCCTCCGTAGGGCGCTTCGGGCAGCTCCACCGCGACGTTCGCCGAGAGCGCCCGGAAGCCGCTGAAGGGCGACCAGTCCATGACCGGCGTGTTCCCGGTGGCCATGAGGACGATCATCGTCTCCCCTACGGCGCGCCCGAAGCCCACCATCACCGCGGAGAACATGCCGGGGCTGGCCGTCGGCAGGACGACCCGGAGCGCGGTCTGCCAGCGAGTGGCGCCCAGGGCCAGCGCGCCGGCCGCCAGATGCGGCGGGACGTTGGCCAGCGCGTCCTCGGCGATGGTGAAGACGATGGGGATGACGGCGAAGCCCATGGCCAGCCCCACCACCAGGGCGTTGCGCTGGTCATAGGTGAGCCCGACCGCACGCGGCAGCCAGGTGCGGAAGTCCCCGTCGAGGAGGGCCGCCTCGACCAGGCCGCCCAGCCGCAGCGCCAGCCACCCTCCCAGGAGGACGGCGGGGACCAGCACGACCAGCTCCATGCCCGGGCGCACCCGGCCCCGGACCGGGGCGGGCACCAGGCGGAAGAGCAGGAACGCGGCCAGGATCGCCGCGGCCATCGCGGGCGGCATGAGGATGATGCCGGGGACCACCCGCTCTACCCGCGGAGCCAGCCACAGGCCGGCCAGGAAGCCCAGCACCACGCTCGGCAGCCCGGCCATGATCTCCACGACGGGCTTCACCAGCGCCCGGAGCGTCGGGTGCATGAACTGCGCCGCGTACAGCGCACCCACCAGGGCCACCGGCACGGCGACGAGCAGGGCATAGGCGGTGCCCTTGAGCGTCCCGAAGGCCAGCGGCGTCAGGCTGAGCTTGGGCTCGAAGTCATCGGTGCCACCGGTGGACTGCCACACGTAGGCCGGCGCCTCGTAGCCTTCGTACCAGACCCTGCCGAAGAGCGTGTGCCGCGTGGCCTCGGGATGCCCCACCTCGAGCGCCCAGTGGCTCAGCCGACCGGCGGCGTCGATGGCGAGGAAGCCGTCCCCTTTCGGCGCCCACGCCAGGGCGCGCAGCCCTCCGCGGACCGCCCGCACCCGCAGCCGGGTTTCCCCCGTCGTCCCGTAACCCAGGTGCACCCGGCCGTCGGCGTCCCCCACCAGGAACCCTTTGTCCCGGTGCGACGCGGCGAAGGCCGTCACCGGTGCGGCCAGCGGCGCGAACTCGTGGATGCGCTGCAGCCTCAGCCGCCCGGTGGTCTGGCCGAGGAGCTGCCACGAGGCCACCCGCCCCGCGGCGTCTCCTGTGATCACCGTGCGGTCCCCCAGGAGGAAGCCCAGCACGGTGATGGCCGTCCCCTGGCGGCTGACCTGGGCCACCGCCAGGACCCGAGGCCGTGGGCCGGCCGGCGCCAGAGCCAGGAGCTGGCCCACCGAAGTCCCGACGAAGAGGGCGTCACCCCGCCCGTCCAGGGCGAGGGCGGTGACCTCCCCCGCGATCCGCAGGGTCAGCCGGTCGCGCACCACCTCGCGGGTCGATGCTCCCACGAGGGCCCGGCGTTCCCGGACGCGCACCAGGGTGACCTCCCGCGGCCCGGTCTGCGCTGCCACCACCGGCCCCGCGCGTGTCCGCGCATAGGCCACCCGGGCCAGGGAGCGGCCCGAGGGATCCACCACCAGCGGTGCTCCCCCCGACACCCGCGGCGTGACGGTCCGCCGGCCGTCGGCCGAGAACACGACGTCGTACGCCACCTCCACGCCCAGCGCCCGTCCGTCGGACAGCCCGAGGAGGAGCGTTCGCCCCGCCCGCGCCGCCCCGGCCACGGGCACGTCCCAAAGCGGCAGGTCTGCCGGCCGGCGGGCCTCGGGGCCGATGGGCACGACGCCCAACCCGCCGTCGCCGACGACGACCGCGACCTGGCGGTGCTCGTCCACGTCCGCCACCAGCGGCCGGCCCACCCCCACCGCCGGGACCGTTCCGACCGCCCGAGCCCGGGCCGGACGCGCCAGGGGCAAGACTTCCACCAGGATGACGGCGAGGATGGCCAGGATGGAGAGGACGACGGCCAGACCGCCGAGGCGGACGACTCCCGCGGCCAGCCGGTCCGCCCGCAGACGCCAGGCGGGCGCAGCCGCCGGGGGGGCGGGACGGGCCCCCGCGGCGGAGGGCCCGCCGGCAGGCAACGGCTTCAGCTGCGGGAGCGCCACCGCGACGCTAGCTCCCGCCCCCGGCCGTCACCTTGGCGAGTTCTTCCAGCGCAATCGGCGCGGAGACGGGGAAGTAGCCGTCCTTGACCACGATCTCCTGTCCCTGCCGTGACAGGACGAACCGAAGGAACTCTCGAACCAGCGGGTCAACGCCACGGGTGGGCGGCTTGTTCACGTAAATGAAGAGGAACCGTGCCAGCGGGTAGGTGCCGGCGTAAGCGTTCTGCTGGTTGGCCTCCACGCAGGGCCCGCCGGCCTGCTCGGCCAGCGGAACAGCCCGCACCCCTGCCGTGGCATAGCCGATGCCACTGTACCCGATGGCGTAGCGGTCGACGGTCACGCCCTGCACCACAGCGGCGGACCCGGGCTGCTCCTTCACCTCGTCTTTGAAGTCACCGTTCCGCAGGACGTGCTCCTTGAAGTAGCCGTAGGTTCCCGAGGCGGAGTTGCGGCCATAGAGGCTGATCGGTCGGTTGGCCCACTCTCCGGTCAGGCCGAGCTGCCCCCAGGTCCTGATGTCCTCCCGGTGCCCCGCCCGGCGCGTCTTCGAGAAGATGGCGTCCACCTGTTCCAGGGTCAGGCACCGGATGGGGTTGTCCTTGTGGACGAAGACCGCCAGTGCGTCCACGGCGACCCGGACGGCCGTCGGCTTGTACCCGTACTTCTTCTCGAAAGCGTCCACCTCGCCGGCCTTCATCGGCCGGGACATGGGGCCGAGCTGGGCGGTGCCGGCGATCAGCGCCGGCGGAGCCGTACTGCTCCCCTTCCCCTCGATCTGAATCTGCACGTTGGGGTAGAAGCGGCGGAACCCCTCCGCCCACAGCGTCATCAGGTTGTTGAGCGTGTCGGACCCCACGCTGGTGAGGTTGCCGCTGATCCCGCTCACCGGCCGGTAGGCCACCAGGCGGGTGTCGAGCTTGATGGGCTGCTGGGCCGCTGCCGGCACCACCGCCAGCACCAGCCCCACCAGGGCGCCAACCATCCGCGCCAACGCGCTGCGCATCACCGTCTCCTCCTCTCCCCGCATCGGATGTGCGGCGGCAGCAACACCGCCTACGGCGCGTCCGCGCCCCCCGACGGCGCGGCGAGGATCCCGCCGCCGTCCTGCACGCTACCGTGCCAGAGGCAAGGCTGGGTGAAGCGTAGGGGAACTGTCGGTGAAGCGCAGGTCAATTCGCGGCCGCGGCCAGCCGCGGAGCGCCACGTCCGGGGTGCGGGCGGGGTTCAGGCAGCGTGGAGCAGGAGCGACACCGCGCCCTCAGCCCGTCAGGTCCAGCCGGTAGCCGATGCCGCGGACGGCGACGATGCGCACGCCGCCCCGGGCCTCGAGCTTCTTGCGCAGCCAGCCGATGTGGGTGTCCAGGGTGCGGGCGTCGCCGAAGTAGTCCCCGCCCC
Source organism: Armatimonadota bacterium (assembly GCA_031081585.1). Lineage (NCBI taxonomy): Bacteria > Bacillati > Armatimonadota > Armatimonadota bacterium. Next base: position 177,591 of record JAVHLY010000001.1, on the reverse strand, counting down.
ACACCTCGTGCAGCAGCCGCTCGCGCCGCACGACTTTCCCCTGGTGGCGCAGCAGCAGGTGCAGCACCCCGAACTCCTTGGCCGAGAGCGGGACGGGAGCGCCGCCCACCCGCACCTCGTGGCGTCCCACGTCCAGGACCACCTGCCCCGCCACCAGGTGGTCCCCGCCGCCGGTCTGCACCAGGAAGGTCTCCAGCACGTTGGCGATGTCCTCGCACCGGTCGGTGCCCTGCTCCAGGATCTCGCAGATGTCCTTCCACTTGATGATGTCCCTGGGGTGGGCCTCCCCGGCGAAGAGGGCTTCGATGGCGTCCCGCAATACGTCGTCCCCCTGGTTCTCCAGCCGGTGGAGGGCGCGGGTCAGCGGGAAGAGGTCCTGCGTCCCCCGCAGCGCGGCCACGGCCTGGCGGAGGACCCCGGCCGATTCGAGGACGATGCGCCCGAGGCTCACCGCGGCCGGCAGCACGCGGCGGATGCGGTGGAGGGCCAGCCGGGCGGCCGCCGCCTCGACGGCGTCCAGGACGTCGTCCAGCAGCCCGGTGAGGGCCTTGAAGGCCTCAGGCGCCGGACCGCCCACCCGCGGGGTGACCAGCGCATCGAACAGGTCGCGGGCCACGGCGTCCCCCTGGTGCTCCAGGTCGCGCACCCGGGCCCACACCTGGGACAAGGGCTCACGCCCCTCCAGGCCGGCGACCAGGGCCTGGGCCGCCGCCTCGATCGTCCGGGTCATCTCCTCGAGGAGGGCGAACTCGCGGGCGAAGGGAGCCGGTTCGGATGCGGCGCTCCGACCCGGGCCTGCCGACGGTGGGCTCGCGGCCATCAGCGCCAGCATAGACGAGATGTGTCAAGACGACGACAAGGGTGCGTCAAGCCCTCGCTGCCGGCCTCCCGTGCAGCGCCTCCAGGTTCCCTCCGGATCAGGCCCGGTCCAGCGCCTGGCCGAAGTCGGCGATGAGGTCGTCGGCGTCCTCGATCCCCACCGAGACCCGGATCAGCCCCTCCCGGATCCCGGCCCGGGCCCGGTCTTCCGGCCGGATGCCCACGCTGGTGGTGGAGGCCGGGTGGGTGACGAGGGTCTCCAGCGACCCCAGGCTCACGGCCATCGTGGCCAGGCGCAGCCCCTCCACCACGCGCACCCCGGCCTCGAAGCCGCCCCGCACCTCGAAGGAGAGCATGCCGCCGAAGCCGCGCATCTGCCGGCGCGCCACGGCGTGGCCCGGATGGTCCAGCAGCCCGGGGTAGTGCACCCGCTCCACCCGCGGGTGGGCGGCCAGGAACTCGGCCAGGCGCTGCCCGTTCTGGTTGTGCCGCTCCATGCGCACCCCCAGCGTGCGCACCCCGCGCAGGACCAGCCAGGCGCCGAAGGGGTCGAGCACGGGGCCGAAGATGCGGAAGCGCGGCCGCAGCCGCAGCACGAGCTCCCGCGACCCGCAGAAGATCCCGGCGGTGACGTCGGCGTGGCCCCCCAGGTACTTGGTCAGGCTGTGCACCACCAGGTCGGCGCCGAGGGCCAGCGGCTGCTGGTTGTAGGGCGTGGCGAAGGTGTTGTCGACCACGGTGAGGGCGCCGCGGTCACGCGCCAGGCGGGCCACCGCGGCAATGTCGGTGATGTCGAGCAACGGGTTGTTCGGCGTCTCCACGTAGACCAGGCGCGTGGTCGGCCGCAGCGCCGCCTCGTACGCCTCCACCGCCGGGCGGTCGAGCAGGGTGACCTCTACGCCGTAGGCGGGCAGCACCTGGGTGAAGAGCTCGTAGGTGGCCTGGTAGACGGCGCGCGGGGCCACCACGAGGTCGCCGCGGCCCACCAGTCCCAGCACCACCGTGCTGATCGCCCCCATCCCCGACCCCGTGGCGATGGCCGCCTCCGCCCCTTCCAGCAGGGCGACCCGCGCCTCCAGGGCCTGCGTCGTGGGGTTGCCCCACCGCGTGTAGTAGTAGCCCTCGCCGCGGTCCGCACCGAGCGCCGCCCCCTCGGCCACGGTGCGGTAGCGGAAGGTCGTCGACTCGTAGATCGGCGGGCTCACCGCGCCCAGCGGGTCGCGCCACCCGTCGCCGTGCACCGCTCTGGTGTTGAACCCTCGCACCGCCACCGCTCCGCCTCCTCCCCCTGTGGTGACGGCCGCGTCCCCCAGGACGCCACCGTCACGGGCATTATAGGCGGCCTCGCGGGCAGGGGCGGGGGCCGCGCAACGCGAACCTGCTGGGCGTGGCGGAGACGATCCGGCTGCTCGCGCGGGCGGTGATCCTGAAGGACGGCACCGTGCTCCTGGCACACGCGCTGGGACGGGGGAACACCTTCCTGCCCGGCGGCACCGTCCACCCGGGCGAGACCCTCACCCAGGCCCTCGCCCGCGAGCTGGAAGAGGAGCTGGGCGTGGCCGTGCGGGTCGTCGGGTACCTGGGCGGCCTCGAGGCGCTGTGGGAGGACGGCGGGCGCCGTCACCACGAGATCAATCACGTCTTCGAGGTCGTCGCCGAGGACCTCGCTCCGCCTACCCCGCCGGTCTCGCGGGAGCCCCACCTGGAGTTCTTCTGGTCGTCGCTGGACGACCTGGACCGCCGCAACCTCCTCCCGGCGCCCCTGCGCCAGCGCATCCGCCGGTGGGTGGCGGGAGAGCGCGCCACCTGGTGGGCCACCGACCTGGACTGAGCGCGCACGCGTGCGCTTCGGCGCCCACGTCTCCATCAGCGGCCGCATCCACCTGGCCGTCGACCGGGCCGTGGCCATCGGCTGCGAGTGCCTGCAGATCTTCGTCGGCAACCCGCGGCAGTGGCGGCGCATCGACTACCCGGAGGAGGACGTCGCCCTCTTCCGGCGCAAGCGGGCCCAGGCCGGGCTCGAGCCGCTGGTCGCCCACGGGGCCTACCTGATCAACCTGGCCAGCCCCGACGACGAGTTCTACGCCCGGTCGGTGGCCGCGCTCATCGCCGGGCTCGAGGAGATCCGCCGCCTGGAGGGGCTCGGGGTGATCACCCACATCGGCAGCCGCATGGGGCAACCCTGGCCTGAGGCCCTCGGCCGGGTGGCGGCGGCCCTGCGCGTGGCGCTGGACACGACCCCCGGGGTGATGATCCTGCTGGAGAACAGCGCGGGGGCGGGTGATGCCATCGGCAGCCGGTTCGAGGAGCTGGCCGCCGTCCTCGACGCCCTCGACGGCCACCCTCGCCTGGGGGTCTGCCTGGACGCCTGCCACCTCTTCGCCGCCGGCTACGACATCCGCACGCCCGAGGGGGTGGCCGCGACGCTGCGGGCCTTCGACCGCACGGTGGGCCTGGACCGCCTCCGCGCCCTCCACCTCAACGACTCGCGCGCCCCGCTGGGGAGCCGGGTGGACCGCCACGAGAACATCGGCCAGGGGACCATCGGCCTGCCCGGCTTCCGCGCCCTGATCCACGACCCCCGCACCCGCCACCTCCCGGGCTTCATCGAGACGCCGGGTTTCGGCGACCGCAGGGGGCCCGACCGCCAGAACCTGGAGGTCCTCAAGCGTCTCCGCCGCCTGGGGCCGCCGACCCGTCGGCGGCCCGCCCCCTCGCCCCGCACCGGCGCCCGCACCCGTCAACGGTCCTAGCCCGTGCCGGAGGCCCCGGTCTTCCGCGACCTCGCGCTGGTCTTCGCTGCCATCCTGGTCGGCGCCGGCGTGGCGGTCCTGCTCCGGCAGCCGCTCTTCCTCGGCTACGTGCTGGGCGGGCTGCTGGTGAATCCCTTCACCCCCGGTCCGGGGGTGCGCGAGGTACGCCTCTTCGAGGTCTTCGCCCAGATCGGCGTCGTCCTGCTGATGTTCTCCATCGGCATCGAGTTCTCGCTGGCTGAGCTGCGCCGCCTGGGGCCCCCGGCCACCGTAGGGGCACCGGCCACCATGGCCCTGCTCATCCTGCTCACCGTGCTGGCGGGGGCCGCGCTGGGCTGGCCGCCGCTGCAGGCGACCGCCGTGGGGATGACCATCTCGGTGGCCAGCACGATGGTGGCGGCCAAGCTCTTCCTGGAGCGGGGGGAGATCCACGCGCCCCACGCCCGGCTGGCGGTGGCCACCTCGCTGGCCGAGGACCTCATCACCGTCGGGCTCATCGTGCTCCTGCCGGTCCTCGCCGGCCTGGACGGCACTGCCGGGCTCCTGCCCCTGCTCGGCGCGCTGGGCCGCGCCGTGGCGTTGATCGTCCCCTTCTACATCGTGGCCGAGCGGCTGGCCCCGCCGGTGCTGGCCTGGGTGGCGCGACGGGGGCACATGGAGCTCTTCCTCGTGGTCGCGCTCGGCATCGCCGTCGGCACGGCCGGCCTCTCCAGCGCGCTCGGCCTCTCCGTGGCGCTGGGCGCGTTCCTGGCCGGGCTGGTCATCAGCGAGTCGCCCTTCACGCACGAGATCCTGGCGCGCCTCCTGCCGCTCCGCGACGTCTTCACGGCGCTCTTCTTCGCCTCCGTGGGATTGCTCGTCCGACCCGCCGACCTGTTCACCGACCTGCCGGCGGTGCTGGTCCTCCTCGCCCTGATCCTCGGCGGGAAGGCGTTGACGCGCACGCTGGTCCTGCGAGCCTTCGGCTACCCCTGGGCCGCCGCGGGCCTGGTCAGCGTCCACCTGGCCCAGACGGGGGAGTTCACCTTCGTCCTCGCCCAGGTGGCGCGCACGGCGGGCCTGATCCCTCCGGCCCTCGCCAACGCCATCCTGGCGGCGTCGCTGCTCTCCATCGTCGCCACGGTGGCCCTGTCGGCTCTGGCGCACCGGTGGATCGAGGAGCCCCGGGAAGCCCCGAGCCCGGCGGCCGCCGGCCCGCGGAGCGCCCCGCGCGACCACGTCCTGATCATCGGGTTCGGGCGGGTGGGGGCCACGGTGGGGCGTGCTCTGGACGTCTTCGGCATCCCCTACGTGGCGGTCGACCTGGACTTCCGGGTGATCGAGCGGCTGCAGCGGCGCGGGGTGCCCTGCGTCTTCGGCGACGCCGCCAGCGAGACGGTGCTGCGGGAGGCCGGGGCCGCCTCCGCGCGACTGGCCATCGTGGCCATCCCCGACGTGACCAGGGCGCGCCTGGCGCTGGCCCGGCTGCGGGTGCTCCGCCCCGACCTGCCCGTGCTCGTGCGCTCGCATGCACCGGAGGAGCACGCCCTCTTCCACGCCGCCGGTGCCGACGAGGTCATCCACCCGGAGCACGAGGCGGGCCTCACCCTGATCCGCCACGCCGGGGAGCGGCTGGGGGTCCCGCGCGAAGCGCTGCGGACCTACCTGGAGCGGTGGCGGGTGGAGGAGGAGACGGCGGCGCAGGGGGACGCGGCGGATGGCGCTCGCGGTTGAGGAGGCCGTGAGAGCCGGTGAGTCCCGGACGCGGGGGCGTCAGGCGGGGACGGCCGGGGAACGGAGCTGGTAGAAGAAGCGCTCCAGCAGGAGGCGGGGCTGGACGTTCCGCGCCAGGGAATCCTTGGCGTGCTCGACCGCGTCGAAGCGGCGGTGGAGGTCCTCGGGCGTGAGGATCGCCGCCCAGCGCCGGATCTCCGCCTCCCGGTCCCGGTTCACCAGCAGCGTCGGATCCTGCGTCTCCTGCCACACCAGCAGGTCGCGGTACCAGAAGGCGGCCAGCTCCAGCAGGTCTGGCAGGAGGTCCCGGTCGCGGGCCAGGGCCTCGGCGGCGTCGAGCCGCTGCGTGTCGGTGGCCGTCTCCAGCTCGCCCAGCAGGTCGAGGAAGCGGCGGCGCGCCGCCAGCCGCGACTCGTCCTGCGCCCAGGCCAGCGCCCGGCCCAGCCGTCCGGCGCTGATAGCCGCCAGGAAGCGGGCGCGCTCCGCAGGGACCCCGTAGCGCTCCACCAGGGCGCGCTCCACCTCGCTGGCCGACAGCAAGGCGCAGCGGACCACCTGGCAGCGCGACAGCACCGTGGGGGGCAGCGATACGGTCGACTCGGCGATGAGGACGATGACGACGTCAGGTGGCGGCTCCTCCAGGACCTTGAGCAGGCTGTTCGCCGCGCCCGGGCTCAGCAGCTCGGCGTCGGCGATGATGTAGACCTTCACCCGGCCCTCGTAGGGCGGGTAGGCTGCATCCTGCCGCAGGGCGCGCACCTGGTCGATGGGGATCTCCCGCCCGCGGTGCTCCCGGGGCGGGGGGATGAACCAGCGGTCCGCCGCCATGTCCAACACCCGTACGTCGGGGTGCTGCCCCTGGGCGATGCGGACGCAATCGCGGCAGACCCCACACGCGTCCCGGTCGGCCTGGGGGCAGTTGAGGTACTGCGCGAAGGCCAGGGCCAGCGTGCGGCGCCCCACACCGACGGGTCCGACGAGCAGGTAGGCGTGACTCGGCCGGCCGGTCCGAACGGCCGTGCGCAGCAACCTCACCGCGTGGTGCTGGTCGACGACGTCGCGGAAGGCCATGGGGTGGGGCGAGGGCGGTAAGGCTAGATGCGCTCCATGCGGTCGACGGTCAGCACGAAGACGATGGCGCCCCCGACCTCGACCTTCACGGGGTAGGCCACGTAGGAGTCCACCGGTTCGACGACCGGCGGGATGGGCGTGAGCAGCTGCTCGCGGCGGTGGCAGGTCTTGCGGATGATGGCCAGCACCTCGTCCACCTGCCGGTCGTCCACCCCGATGAGGATCGTCGTGTTGCCCTCGCGGAGGAACCCGCCGGTGCTGGCCAGCATCGTCGCCTGGAACTCGGCCGCCGTCAGCCCGTCCATCAGCTTGCCGGCGTCGCGCTCCTGGACCACGGCCAGGACGAGTTTGATGGCCCCCTCCTCCGGCGCGCACTCAGCCGCCACGGCGCTCCGCCGACCCGGGCTCCGGCCGGGGCTCCGGGGGACGGCAGTCCCGGGCGGCCAGCAGGCGGTCCACCGCCGCCAGGATCGCCGCGTGCACCTCGTCAACACTGCGCGACGCGTCCACGACGACGATGTGCTGGGGCGATTCTGCCGCCAGCGCGAGGAATCCTTCCCGCACGCGCCGGTGGAACGCCTCCGTCTCCTGCTCCAGGCGGTCGCCGCGTCCCGGGGTGCCCGCCTTCCCCGGCGCGTGGCGGGCGCGGGCCAATCCGACCTCGGGCGGGAGGTCGAGCAGGAGGGTCAGGTCGGGGACGCAGCCGGCGGTGGCCACCGCGTTCACGGCGCGGACCACCCCGACATCGAGCCCGCGGCCGTACCCCTGGTAGGCGAGGGAGGCTTCGACGTACCGCTCGGAGACGACCACCCGGCCAGCGGCCAGCGCGGGGAGGACCACTTCCCGCACGAACTGGGCGCGGGAGGCGGCGAAGAGCAGCATCTCCGTCTCGGCGGCCATCTCGCCGTGCCGGTCGTCCAGGAGGATCTCCCGGATGCGCTCGCCGATGGCCGTCCCCCCGGGCTCGCGGGAGTACAGGACCGGGACTCCGCGGGCTTCCAGCACCGCCACCAGCCGCCGCGCCTGCGTGGTCTTGCCCGCCCCCTCCACGCCCTCCAGGGTGATGAAGACGCCACGCCGGTCGTCCGCCGCCACCTCAGCGCGGGTAGATGACGACGCGCCGCATCGGCTCCTCTCCGCGGCTCTCCGAGGCGAGCCCGTAGCGCTGGACCAGCTGGTGCTGCAGGCGGCGGATGAAGGCGTTCTGGGGGCTGAGCTCCACCGGCTGCGCCGACTCGAAGACCTCCGCGATGGCCTCCTCGACCTCGCGCAGCGCCGAGGCCTCCTCCGTGTCCAGCTCGTCGACGTCGAAGAGCTCCCGCAGGAAGGCCTGGATCTGGGCGACGGTGTTGCTCTTGATGACGTGCAGGGGGACGCCCCGGGCCTGGGCGTCCAGGAGCTTCTTCGGCTGCCGCTTCTCCTGGGAGCGGATGGTGAGGAGGACGTCGGCGTCGCCCAGCGCGTCGGTGACCAGCGCCGGCACGCGCAGCTCGCGGATGGCCCGCTCCAGGCGGTTGCGGCTCACCGCGTAGGGGTAGATGCGCAGGGGACGGCGGCCCGGCCGGCCGTCGGGCTCGACCGGGGCCACGGCGAAGCGCCCCTGCGGCAGCGCCTCCAGCCGGGCCGCCGGCGGCGCCTGGGTGATCTCCACCTCGCCCTCCGTGGTGCGGATGCGCAGCTCCGGACGCGGCGGGACGCCGCGCAGGAAGCGGTCCACCACCGAGGCCACGTCGTGGTGCACCGCCAGCCGGTCCTTCTCCTGAATCTCGATGACGACGTCGAAGGTGGGCGGCGCCTTGCGCTCCAGCACCGTCTTCTGGGTGCCGCGCCGGCGCGCCTCCTCATCGGAGAGCGTGACGGCCTGGATGCCCCCGATGAGGTCGCTCAGGGTGGGGTTCTGCAGCAGGTTGTCGAGGGTGTTGCCGTGCGCCGTGGCGATGAGCTGCACGCCGCGCTCGGCGATGGTGCGGGCCGCGGCCGCCTCCGCCTCCGTGCCGATCTCGTCGATGACGATGACCTCGGGCATGTGGTTCTCCACCGCCTCGATCATCACGGCGTGCTGGAGGGCGGGCTCGGGCACCTGCATGCGCCGCGCCCCGCCGATACCCGGGTGGGGGATGTCCCCGTCACCGGCGATCTCGTTGGAGGTGTCCACGACGATGACGCGCTTGCGCAGCTCGTCCGCCAGCACGCGCGCCGCCTCGCGCAGCAGCGTCGTCTTGCCCACCCCGGGGCGGCCGAGCAGGAGGATGGACTTGCCCGACTCGATGACGTCGCGCACGATGTCCACCGTGCCGAAGACCGCCCGCCCCACGCGGCAGGTCAGGCCCACCACCTCGCCCTGCCGGTTGCGGATGGCGCTGATGCGGTGCAGCGTGCGCTCGATGCCGGCGCGGTTGTCCTTGCCGAAGGCGCCCACCCGGCTGGTGACGTACTTCAGGTCCTCCCGGGTGACGTGACTTCCCCCGAGGTAGACCACCTCCCCCGGGAAGCGCGCCTCGGGGAGGCGCCCCAGGTCGAGGACCACCTCGAGGAGCTGGTCTGCCCGCTGCAACCGCTCGAGCGCGGCGCGGATGGGGGGTGGCAGGACCCCCAGGAGGAGGTCCAGGTCATCGGTGATCTGGATCTGTCGCGGCACCACCGCTCGCGGTCACTCCTTGCTTCTGGACAGGTCCGGCACAGCACCGCACCGGGCCGGCAAAGCAAAGGAGGGAACCCGAGGTTCCCTCCCACCGGAACCGGCCCAACCGTCCGCTGAGCCCTGGAACGCGTGATCTGAGCCCGATGTCAACAGGGCCTCACGACTCCGTGCACTCTACTATTATATGCCCCAGCCCGAGGGGGACAAGCACGGGCCCCCGCGCAGCCGGAGGGTCTGCGGCCCGTCCATCCCCGCCGGAGCATCTGCGCCGGCGGGCAAGAGCACGATCCTCGTGGGTCCTACAGCCACGCTCACACCCGGGCTCTCTGCGGCACGGCCTCCCGGGCTCCCCTCCCGGCCCGCGGCGGCCGGGGCGGCGGGGAGCCCCAGCAGGGCGCTCCAGGCCCGCCTGGCGGCGTCCAGGTCCCGGGCAGCCACCTCCACCTCCTCCACGCCGGAGGCGCCATTGGGGTGCGCAGGAGCAGGCGGCACCCGCAGCGCCCGCGGGGTCCGGTCCTCGATGAGGAAGGGGAGGACCCGGTCGGCGGGGAAGGCGGCACGCCAGGCCACCTGCACGCCGTCGGGCCGGCGCCGACGGCCCGCGACCGGACCGGCGTAGGCCAGACCGCGCCGGCGGAGCGTCGCCAGGGTCCAGTCCAGGTCGGCACAGAGGAGGGCGAAGTCCACGAACCCCCAGCGGCCGGCCACGCGCCGCAGCCGATCGCCGAAGGTGGCCGGGAGATGCCCGGCCGCACCCGGCCCGGCGACCTCGATGGTCCGCCCGGGGGTGGGAGCCAGGAGCTCCAGGTAGGTCCCGTCGGCCAGCGGGATCAGCGCGTTGTGGGTGGCCCCGCCCTCGTGGACGCCGCCCGGCACGACCACGAAGCCCAGCCCGGTACACTCCCGCACCGCCGCCTCCAGGTCGGGGACGAGGACCACGGCGTGGTCGAAGGCGAGCGGCGCCTCCCCTACGCCGGCTCCGGCGCGTCCGGGGTCCCCGGAGGCGACCGCACCCCCACCCGCCGCCCCCGCAGGATCTCCGCCGTGCGCGCCGGTCAGGAGGCGCGCAGGATCAGGCACTTCAGGTACCGCGTCTCGGGCATCCCCGGGTGGACCGGATGGTCGCGCGCCTGGGTGCGCGACTCCAGCAGGCGCACCTCGCGGCGGGCGTCGTAGGCCGCCTCGGCGACAAGGGCCAGCAGGTGGGCTTCGCTCACCGCCGCCGAGCAGGAACAGGTCACCAGGATCCCGCCGGGCCGCAGCAGGCGCAGCGCCCGCAGGTTGATCTCCTTGTAGCCGGCCGCCGCGCGGGGCAGGGCGGCGCGCGTGCGGGCAAAGGCCGGGGGGTCGAGGACGACCAGGTCGAAACGCCGCCCCTCCCGCACCAGGGCGCGCAGGCGGTCGAAGGCGTTGACGGCTTCGAAGGCGCAGCGGTCCGCCACGCCGTTCAGGCGTGCGTGCGCGGCGGCGGCGGCGACGGCGTCGGGGTCGATGTCGATCCCGAGCACCCGCGCCCCGGCGCGGGCCAGGTGCATGCTGAAGGCCCCCGTGTAGCAGAAGGCGTCGAGCGCCTCCGGGGCCGGCCCGAGCGTGGAGAGGTAGGCGGCGGCCACCGCCCGGTTCTCCCGCTGGTCCAGGAAAAACCCGGTCTTCTGCCCAGTGAGGGCCACCCGGAAGCGCACCGGCCCTTCGTGAATCTCCGCCACCTCGGGGCCCTCACCCCAGAGCCACCCCTGCTCGCGCGGCAACCCCTCCCGCGCCCGCACCGGTGCGTCGTTCCGGGCGTAGATGGCCCGCACCCCGGTGAGCTCACGCAGCAGGTCGACGAGCAACGCCTGCTGGCGGGCCATCCCCAGGGTGAGCACCTGGACCACCAGCACGTCGCCGTACCGGTCGACGACCAGCCCGGGGAGGTAGTCGCCCTCGCTGTAGACCAGCCGGTAGGCGTCGCTGGCCGGTGCCGGCCCCGCCTGCAGGATCCCGCCCGCGCGCAGCGCCAGTGCCGCCTCCAGGCGCCGGCGGAAAAAGGCTGCGTCGACGGCCTCCCGCCGCCGGGTCAGCAGGCGCACGGCGATGGTGGAGCGCGGGTTCAGGTAGCCGCGCCCGAGGAAGGTGCCGTCGGCGGCGCGCACGTCCACCGCGTCGCCGGGCTCGTAGGACCCCTCCACCCGGGCCACCTCGCCCGCGTAGACCCACAGGTGGCCGCCCAGCAGGCGGGCGTCCCTGCCCGGTTTGAGGGTGACGGTGGCCACGCCACGGAGCGCTCAGAAGAGGCTGATCTGGGCGGCCGCCTCCTCCCGGTCCGGGAGCAGCTCGGCCCGCACCTCCTCCGCCTCCTCGAAGAGGTGGATCTCCCCGAAGACCCCGTCGTAGCCGGGCTTGATCACCACGCACCCTTCCCGCATCCGGCGCAGCCCTTCCACCACGCGCGGGGAGGCGTGGCGCGCCACCTCCTCGAGCGGCACGTCCAGCAGCACGCGGAACTCCCCGCCGAACTCCCGGCACAGCGTCAGGTACTCCTCGCGCACAGCGCCGGTCCCCACCTGGGCGCCCCTGGCCTCGGCGATGACCTCCTCCAGCGGGATCAGGTTGCGGTACGGGACGGCCCCCTCCGGGACGAAGCCCTCCTCCCGGTCGGCCAGCAGTTCGACGCGGTGCATCACCCCCACGGTGAGCGGCCGGCGGCAGGTGGGACAGACTCCGCCGAGGGCCCGCGTCTCCTTCGGGGTGAGCCGCAGCCCGCAGTTGCGGTGGCCGTCGTAGTGGTACTTCCCCTCCTCGGGGAAGAACTCGATGGTGTACAGGAAGCCCCGCGTGTCCCGCTGGCGCAGGATGCGCACGAGCTCCCCGTAGTCCAGCTCGGCCATCTCGAAGACGTTGGCCTCCCGTCCCAGCTTGGCCGGGGAGTGGGCGTCGGAGTTGCTGACCAGCGCCACCCGGTCGAGCTCCGAGAGGCGCCAGTTCATCGGCGGATCGCTGCTGAGCCCGGTCTCCACGGCGGCGATGTGGCAGGTCTGGTCCTTGAAGCACTCCTCCAGGCTGTCAAAGCCCGAGTTCGACCCGTAGAGCGAGAACCAGGGGGTCCAGACGTGGGCCGGGATGACCAGGCACTGGGGGTCGAGCTCCATGACGTACTCCACCAGCTTGTCCGAGGGCAGGGAGAGGGAGGGCCGCCCGTCGGCGATGAGGGAGCCGAAGCGTCCGAGCACCGCGTTGATCCGCTCGGCGGTCTCGAAGGAGGGGGCGAGGAGGATGTTGTGGATCTTCCGCAGCCGCCCGCCCTGGGGGTAGATGTTCGCCACCTCGACCGAGAGGACGAAGTGCATCCCCCCGGCGGTGAAGAGCCCCCGCCCGGTGGGCGTGAGCCGGGCGCGCAGTTCCCGGAACCACACTGGGTGGGTGAAGTCCCCAGTGCCGAGCAGGGTGAGGCCCTTGAGCTGACCCCAGCGGGCCAGGTGCTCGATGTCCATGTCCCGACTGGTGGCGCGGCTGTACTTGGAGTGGAGGTGGAGATCGGCGATGACCCGCATAGGGAGGTGTTAGACGGGCGGGGAGGATTTCCCTAGTAGTCCGGCTTCAGATCCCAGGACGGACGCATCCGAACACGCGGAGCCTTCGCCCGCGCGTCCCTACGCTCCGCCCTCCGGGGACCCCGCAGGCGCTCGTCTGCCAGCCTCCGGCGGCACACCGACCTCCCGCTCCGGCCCGACCGGGTCCGGGCCCGCGTCGCGGTCTCCCTCCAGCAGACCCCGGATCAGCGCACGCACCACCCGGGCGGCGAGCGGCAGGTCGCGCCACGAGCGCAGGACCTGCGCCGCCACGGGGCGGAGCAGCCGGGACTGGTACTGGGTGTCCCCGTGTTCCTCGATGGCCCGCTGCAGCAGCGGGTTGCGGGCGATGGCCGCGATCAGCCGGGCCAGGTCGGCGTCAGGGAGGGCATTCAGCATGCGGCGCACGCCCACCGTGAAGCGCACCTCGCGGCCGAAGCGGCGCAGCCAGGCCCGCTCGTAGGCCCGGTAGGCCGCGGCGTCGCCGCCCAGTGCCCGCGCCGCAGCTTCGGCCGCCAGGCGTCCGGCCACCAGGGAGAAGTAGATGCCGCCCCCCGAGGTGGCCTTCACGTGTCCCGCCGCGTCCCCGACGACGAGGAGGCCCGGCGCGAAGGAGGGCCGCCGGCCTCCCAGGATGGGGATCCGGCCGGCCAGCTTGCGCACGACACGCGCCCCCGAGGCCCGGCGGGCCACGACGGGGTGGTCCCGCAGGAGGCGCTCCAGGTAGTCGCGCGGCGGGCGGCGGGTCAGGCGCGGGTCGACGCACACGCCGACACGGCCGGCCCGGCCGCCCAGCGGCATGATCCAGGCGAAGAACCCGGGCGCCCACTGGCGGCCGAAGTACAGCTCCGGCATGTCCTCCGCGTCCAGGTGGAGGCCCTCCATCTCGTACTGCAGGCCGTGGACGAGGACGCGGCGCGGGCGCACCCCCAGCGTGGCGGGCAGGAGGGCGCGGGCGCCCTCGGCATCTACCACCACGCCCGCCTCGGCCCGGAAGGTCTGCCCGCGGCGCTCGCCCTCCACGATGACCCGGCCGTCGCGCCGGGCCAGCCGCCCCATCCGGACGCCGGTGACCACCTCCGCCCCCGCCTCGGCGGCCGCCGCGGCCAGCCAGCGGTCGAAGGCGTCCCGGTCCACCACGTAGGAGTCCACGGCGTCGCGCCGCACGCGGGCGACGGTGCCGTCGGGCCCGTAGAGGGCCGCGGCCCGCAGCGCGCTGCGGATCAACGCGCGCGGGACGCCGAACTCGGCGAAGCCGTGCACGGAGAGCTTCCCGGTGCAGTGAGCGGGCGCCCCGACCGTCGGGTGCTCCTCGAGCAGCACCGTCCGTAGCCCCAACCGGGCGGCGGCCAGCGCGGCGCTGCCGCCGGCCGGCCCGGCCCCCACGACGACGACCTCCCAGCGCCCGGCGTTCACGGGGCTCAGTGTAGTCCCTGGGCCGGGCCGGAGGCCAGCACCCGCAGGGCGCCCCGCGCGGTCGCGATGACGGCCGGCGTGGTCCCCACGACGCGGTCGTCGGCGTGCACGGGCAGCCTGGCGGCGCCGGCCCCCGGCTTGCGGCTTGACTAGGACGGGGACGGGCCTGGGCATCTCTGGAACCGGCAGGCCACCGCCCCGCAGGGGTCGGACGGTGGAAAGGCCCCGGCCCCCCTGTTACCGTGATAGGCGAACAGCGGATCGGAGGATTCGTCCCCATGCGTGCACTCATCCCCCTGGTCCTGCTCCTCCTGCTCGTCGGCGTGCCCGACCGGGCCACGCCGGAGCCCGCAGCCGACGGGCGCCTCTTCGGTCGCGGACGGGTCGTCCTGGAGCAGGGCGACCGCCGGCTGGTGCTGCGCGTGGAGGTGGCGGAGACCCCGGAGGCCCGGGCGCGCGGGCTGATGTTCCGGCGCACGCTGGCGGACGACCGGGGCATGCTCTTCATCTTCGAGGAGGACGCCCGCTGGGCGTTCTGGATGAAGAACACCCTCATCCCCCTCTCCATCGCCTTCATCGACCGGACCTGGCGTGTGGTGGACATCCTGGACATGGCGCCGGCGTCCGACCCGGAGCACGGGCCCTTCCCCGTCTACCAGCCGCGCGCCCCCGCCCGGTACGCGCTGGAGGTGCGGCAGGGGCTCTTCCGCCGGAAGGGGATCGCCGTTGGCGCCCGCGTGCACTTCACCCGGTATGACTGACCCGCCCGCAGCGGACACGACCCCGCCATGACCGACTCCGCTCTGCCTGATCCGGCGGCGCTGCAGGAGCGCCTGGCCCGCAAGGAGGCCGAGCTGGCCGCCCTGCGCGAGATCAGCCGGGCCATCGGCTCCACCCTCGACCTGGACACGACGCTGGCCCTCATCACGCGCAAGACGGCCGAGGTCATGGGCATGGATTCCTGCTCCATCTACCTCCTCGATCCCCACGGCGAGTACCTGGTGCTGCGCGCCACGACGGGTCTGGCGCCGGAAGCGGTGGGCCGGGCCCGCCTGCGCTGGGGGGAGGGCCTCACCGGATGGGCGGCCGCCCACGAGACCCCGGTGGCCAGCAGCGACGCCGCCAGCGACCCCCGTTTCGTCTACCTGCCGGAGACGCGCGAGACGGCGTTTCGCTCGCTGGCG
The DNA here is from genome assembly GCA_031081585.1 of Armatimonadota bacterium. Lineage (NCBI taxonomy): Bacteria > Bacillati > Armatimonadota > Armatimonadota bacterium. The sequence continues at coordinate 162,446 of JAVHLY010000001.1, read as the reverse complement.
GCGGTGCCGCTGCGCAGCGGGGCGCGGGTGCTGGGGGCCCTCAACGTCCAGACCACCGCCGTGCACGCCTACGGCCCCGACGAGCTGGAGCTCCTGGAGACCATCGCCGACCTGGCCGCGGGCGCCATCGAGAAGGCCGCGCTGTACGACTCGATGCGCCGGCGGCTGCACGAGCTCTCCACCCTGGCCGAGGCCAGCAAGACGCTCACCTCGCCGCTCTACGTCGAGGAGATGGTCGGGGTGATCGTGGAGATGGCGGCGCGGCTGATGGCCGCCGACCACTGCGCGCTCCTCCTCTACGACCACGAGCAGGGGCGCCTCGAGCCCACCGCCGCGCACGGGGCCGCCGTGGGCCCTGAGGCGGCCGCCTTCGCCGACCTGGCGGCGCAGGCGCTCCGTGAGGAACGGGCCGTGCCCGTCCCCGACCTGGCTCCCACCGTCCCCGGCGCGGCGCTGCGGGCGGCGCTGGCGGTGCCGCTGGTGGTGCGGGAGAAGGCCATCGGCGTCTTCCTGGCCGCCCGCGCCCGCCCCCATCGCTGGTCGCCCGACGAGGTCGAGCGCCTCTCCACGCTGGCCCACCAGACGGCGCTGGCCATCGAGAACAGCACGCTGGTGGTGCGCTCGGCCGTGGTGCGGGAGATGCACCACCGCGTGAAGAACAACCTGCAGACCATCGCCATGCTCCTGCGGCTGCAGCTGCGCGGGGGGCGCGAGGTCTCCGGGCGTGAGGTCCTCACCGAGACGGTGAATCGCATCCTGAGCATCGCCGCGGTCCACGAGATCCTCTCGGTGGAAGGGTTCCGCATGGTGAACGTGCGCGAGCTGCTCGAGCGGGTCGCCCGCACCGTCACGCAGAACATGGCCCGCCCGCCGCTGGAGGTGGAGCTGACGGTGACGGGGGACGACCTCTACCTGCCCTCGCAACCGGCCACCTCGGTGGCCCTGGCGGTGAACGAACTGGTGCAGAACGCCCTCGAGCACGCCTTCCCCGGCCGGAGGCGCGGGCGCATCGCCATCCACCTGGGGCGGCAGGACGGCCGGTGCGTCGTGGAGGTGCGCGACGACGGCGTGGGGCTGGCCGCCGCCCAGGGCAACGGCGAGACGCTGGGGCTGCGCATCGTGCGGGCGCTGGCCACCGAAGACCTGGGGGGAGAGGTGGTCTTCGCCTCGGGGGAGGGCACGGTCGTCACCCTCTCCTTCCCCCACCCGGAGGGGACCTGACGTGCCGGCACCCCTACGCATCGTCATCGCCGACGACGAGGCGGTCATCCGCATGGGGCTGCGGACCATGCTGGAGGAACAGGGGTACCGCGTCGTCGGTGAGGCGGGGGACGGGGCGCGCGTGGTGGACCTGGTGCGCAAGCTGCGCCCGGACCTGGTCTTCGTGGACATCAAGATGCCGGGGATGGACGGGCTGGCCGCTGCGGAGGCCCTGGCGCAGCGGGAGCAGGTGCCGGTGATCGTGCTGACCGCCTATGGCGACCGGGCTCTGGTGGACCGGGCCCGCCGCAGCGGCGCCATGGCCTACCTGATGAAGCCGCTGCGCGAGAGCGACCTGGTGCCGGCCATCGAGCTGGCCCTGGCCCGGTTCCGCGACCTGCAGGCCGGGGCGGCACGGGTGGCCGAGCTGGAAGCGCAGCTGGCCACGCGCAAGGTGGTGGAGCGGGCCAAGGGCGTCCTCATGCGCCGCTACGGACTGAGCGAAGAGGAGGCCTACCTGCGCCTGCAGCGGGCCAGCCGCAACTCCCGGCGACCGCTCCGCGCCGTGGCCGAGGCGGTCCTGGCGGGCGCCGACCCGGAGAGTCCCGGACCGTAAACCTGGCGGCAGGACGGGCCTGACCCTTGGCCCCTGACGTCAACGCCGGCAGCCCGCGGGCGCTCCGGGCCGCGCGTTCCGGGCTCGTCCATGCCGCGGTCACCCACTGCCACCCGCCCGGCGACCCTGCGGGCGTGGTGAGGCGCCGACGGCTCACGGGTGGCCGGCGGCGTCGTCTCCGCGCAACCACCGGGCCGCAAGGACGGTGGTGATCGGCACCGCCACCACGAGCGCAATGCTCCCCACCAGCGTTCGCACCGCTTCCTCGGCCACGAATTCGCCGTTGAGGATGACCCACAGCGGTTGCTCGCGGTTCACCGAGAAGAGGAGGAAGAGGGGGAAGGACGCGCCGGCGTAGGCGAGCACCAGCGTGTTCACGAGCGCCGTGATGTGCTCGCGACCGACAGCCAGCCCCCGGGCGACCAGCTCGCTCCCGGAGAGGTGCGGGGCCGCCCGGGCCAGCTCCGCCACGGCGGCCGCCTGGCTGGTCGTGACGTCGTCGAGGACGCCGAGCGCCCCCAGAATGATGCCACCGAGCAGCAACCCGCGCAGGTTCAGGCCCTCCAGCGGCGCCTGCAGGTAGAGCGCCTCCTCCGACCCCAGCCCGAAGAGGCGGGTGAGGCTGACCGCCACCACCGCCAGGCCGCCCGCCAGCGCCAGCGTGGCGAGGGTCCCGGCCAGCGCGACCGTGGTGCGCCGGCTCACACCGTGGGCCAGGTAGATCGAGGTGCAGGCGATGAGCAGGGCGCCGGCCAGGCTCACCAGGAGGGGCGGGCGGCCGGCCAGGATCTGCGGGACGATGAACCCGGCCAGGACGAGCAGGGTGACGCCGAGCCCCACGACCGCCGTCACCCCGCGGGTACGCGCGAAGAGCGCGGCCAGCGCCAGGAAGAGGCCGAAGACCGCCAG
>JAVHLY010000001.1:145981-159621 GCA_031081585.1 Armatimonadota bacterium | reverse complement strand
ACCGCCGAGGAGATCCACCGCCGCGCCCGCCGGCTCCACCCGCGGGTCGGACTCGTCACCGTCTACCGCACGCTCGACACGCTGGTGCGGGGGCGCCTGGTGCGGCAGGTGTGGTTGGGCGACGGCCCGGCACGGTACGAGCCGGCGGGGCGCGGCCGGCACCACCACCACCTGGTCTGCCTCGCCTGCGGGACGATCCGCCCGCTCCGCGCCTGCCCCCTGCCGCCCATCGACGGCCGGCGGGTCCGCGGGTTCCAGGTGACGGAGCACGCGCTGGAGCTGTTCGGGTACTGCCGTCCCTGCCGGGGGCGACGCCCTGAGGCCGGAGCATGAGCGAGCGCGCGTCCAGCCGGACCGTCGGATGGTCACGGCCCGCGCTGGGCCTGGTGTTGCTCCTGGCGCTGGCCGCGTGCGCCCGGCCCGCCCCACGCGGCGGAGGCGTCCCGGTGACTGCCTCCTTCGACACCCTGGCGGAGTTCGCCAGGCGCGTGGGCGGCAACCGGATCGACGTCACCACACTGGTCCCGCCCGGCGCCGAGCCGCACGACTACGAGCCCTCACCCCAGCAGCTGGCCCGGGTGAGCCGCACCCGCCTCCTCATCTACAATGGGGCCGGCTTCGAACCCTGGGTGGACCGGCTGCGGCGCGACCTCCCGGACGATGCGGTCGTGGTGGAGACGACCGCCGGCCTGCCCCTCCTCCGTGCAACGCCCCATGAGGACCCGCACGCGGGTGCGCCGGCCGGCGGGCGCGGAGCGGCCGGCGAGCGCGGGCCGGCCCAGGCCGTCGACCCGCACGTCTGGCTCGACCCGGTGCTGGCGCAGCGGCAGGTGGCGGCGATCCTGCGCGGGCTGCAGGCGGTCGACCCGGCCGGCGCGGACCTGTACGCACGGAACGCCACCCGCTTCCAGGCCGAGCTCGAGGCGCTGCACCGCCGGTACGCCGCCACGCTGCGCGACTGCCGGCGCCGCACCTTCATCACCACCCACGGCGCCTTCGCCTACCTGGCCCGCCGCTACGGGCTGCGCATGATCGCCATCACCGGCCTCAGCCCCGAGGCAGAACCCTCCCCTGCCCGGCTGCGCGAGTTGGTGCGCGAGGCGCGGCGCCACGGCGTCCGGGTCGTCTACACCGAGACCCTGCTGAGCCCGCGCCTGGCCGAGACGCTGGCCCGCGAGGTAGGGGCCCGCACGCGCGTCCTCAACCCGCTGGAGGGGCTGACCCCCGAGGAGCGCCGGGCCGGGCGCACCTACCTCACCGTCATGGCGGAGAACCTCCAGCACCTGGCCGAGGGGCTGGCGTGTCGATGAGCGCGCCCTGGCGCCACGCCGACCGCCCGCCCGTCGCCGAGGTCGAGCACGTCTGCGTCGACTTCGGCCGCGAGCGGGTGCTCGACCGGGTCTCGCTCACCGTACGGGCCGGAGACGTGCTGGGGCTGATCGGCCCGAACGGCTCCGGGAAGACGACGCTGCTGCGCGTCCTGCTGGGGCTGGTGCGGCCCCAGTGCGGGCACGTGCGCCTCTTCGGGCAGGAGCTGCCCGCCTTCACCGGCTGGCACCGCGTGGGCTACGTCCCGCAGAAGGCTGTGGCCTTCGAGGCCCGCTTCCCCGCCACGGCCCTGGAGGTGGTGCTGAGCGGGCGCTGCGGGCGGCGGGGGCTCGGGCGGCGCTTCCGCCCGGAGGATGTGGCCGCCGCGCGCCGCGCCCTGGCCACCGTGGGCATGCAGGCGCATGAGGCGCAGCCGGTGGGCCGCCTCAGCGCCGGGCAACAGCAGCGGGTCTTCATCGCCCGGGCGCTGGCGGGCGAGCCCGACCTGCTGGTGCTGGACGAGCCGACGGTGGGCGTGGACGTGGAGGCGCAGGAGCAGTTCTACGGCCTGCTGCGCCGGCTCAACGAGGAGCGCGGCACCACCATCCTCCTGGTCTCGCACGACATCGGGGTGGTGGCGCGCGAGGTCACCCAGCTCGCCTGTCTGAACCGCACCCTGGTCTTTCACGGCCCCCCCGAGGAGGCGCTGCGCTCCGGGGCCCTGGCCCAGCTCTACCGCCCGGAGAGCTGGGTGGTGGCGCACACCCACTAGCCGTGCTCCCCGAGGTCCTGCAGTACGGCTTCATGCAGCGGGCGCTGCTGGCCGGCGCCATGGTGGGGACGGTGGCCGCCGTGGTGGGGGTCTTCCTCGTCCTGCGCCGCCTCAGCCTGATCGCCGACACCCTCTCCCACGTGGCGCTCGCCGGGATCGCCGCCGCCCTGCTCGCCGGCATCTACCCGGTGGCGGGAGCGCTGGGGGCCGCGGTCCTCGGAGCTCTGGGGATCGAGCGCCTGCGCAGCCGCGGGGGCCTGTTTGGCGAGGCGGCCCTGGCGGTCTTCCTCTCGGGCGGCTTCGCGCTGGCGGTGGTGCTGCTCGGGCTGGCCGACGGCTTCACCGTCGACCTCTTCGCCTACCTCTTCGGGGCGCTGACGGCCGTCCAGCCGCTGGACCTGTGGGTGATCCTCGGGCTCGGCGTGCTCGTGCTGGGGACGGTGGCGGCCTTCTACAAGGAGCTGTTCACGGTCACCTTCGACGAGGAGGCGGCGCGCGTGCAGGGTCTCCCCGTGGACGCCCTCAACCTGCTCTTCACCGGGCTCGTCGCGCTGGTCATCGGCGTCACCATGCGCATCGTCGGGGTGCTGCTGACGAGCGCCCTCATCGTCCTGCCGGCGCTGACCGCGTTGCGCCTGGCCCGCAGCTTCCGGCGCACGCTGATCCTCGCCGTGGCGGTGGCCCTCCTGGCGGTCGTCGGCGGCATGGTCGCCGCCTTCTACCTCGATCTGGCCGCCGGGGGGACGATCGTGCTGCTGGCCATCGGCACCTTCGCCGCCGCGAGCCTCCTCCCCGCCCGGTTGCGCGGGTGAGACCCGCTGGCGGGGGGAGTGCCGTGAGCAGGGCGCTCAGGGCAGGTCCTGCCAGGCGATCAGCCGGGTGAACCCGAATCCGACATTGAGGGCGGTGGCGTCGAAGGTGAAGGCCGTGCTGCGGTCGAACTGCACCCGGCCGGCCAGGATGGCCCCGTTGCTGAGCTGGGCCTGGTCCATCTGCACCGTGCCGTTGGGGACGATGAACAGCCCGCTGAGCTGCCCGGTCTGGTTGAAGGCCAGCGCGGGGGTGGGGTTCCCATTATTGCAGCTGAGGACGACCAGGCGCTCCGCCTGGACCAGGTCCAGGACCCCGTCGCCGTTGGCGTCGTCCGGGCTGCCGTTCTGGTCGGCGTCCACCAGGCCGAAGCGGGCCTGCTGGTTCAGGACCATCTGGCTGTTCACGGAGAGGCGCACCCGGCCGGGGCCCTGCACGATGAAGCGCGTGCGCTGCCCGGCCGTGAGCGTCTCCAGGTGTACCTCCAGGACCTCGCCTGGGGCGGTGGTCTGGAAGACGATCGTCGTGTCGCGCTCGGTCGCCAGGTTCCGCAGGCTGCGGGCGTTGGCGGCGGTAAAGGTGAAGGTGGCGCCCGGGGGACCGACGGTGACGTCGGTGGTGCCCGGAGTGCAGACAAAGGTCTGCCGCACCTCGGTGCGGTTGGGGCAGACCGACCCGGGGGCCTGGCCAGGGTTGACTGTCCCCTCCACCTGCTCCACGGGCGTCTTGCAGTCTGCCGCCGCGCTGCAGGTGATCGTCCCGACGGCGTAGGCGTTGCCCGGCTGGCTGCCGTCCGGGGCCCGTCGGATCCGCGCCGGGTTGGTCCGCGGGCCTCCGACCATGAGGTCGGCCTCGCTGCCCACATTCCCCTGGACGGTCACGCCCTGGTCGAGCGTCACGCCCTCGTACCCGCACACCGCGTGCCGGAAGAAGGTGTCCTGCTCCAGCACCGCCTCCAGGACGCGCTGGCCGAGCGCCCCCGCCCGGGTGGGGACAAAGCCTTCCGCCCGCACCAGCCGCCGGTGGGACGGGGGCGCGGTGGCGCACGCATCAGGCCCCACCGGCCTGCCATCCACGCAGCGCACCTGCACGGTGAACTCCCCGACCGGCTGACCCCCCGCGGCCAGGAGCGACTGGGTCACGGGGCCCGCAAAGGTGGCGGCGTCCACCTGGCGCAGGCGGGCGGCGGCCCAGTTGAGCCCGCCCTCCGCGACGAGGAAGGCGTTGGCGCCGTAGCGGTAGCTGATGCTGCCCGCCGCCTCCCCCAGGAGGCTGTTCAGCACCCCCGCCCCGATCACCAGGACGACGAGGATGATGAGCAGCGCCACCAGCGTCAGCGCGCCCCGCTCGTCACAGGCCACGCCGCCGGACCGGGGCCCGGCGCCCCGCCGCGGCTCCCGCCGGAGGCGCGTGCGGGAGCGGCCGGCCGGGCCAGCAGGCGGCTTCATCGATTGCGCAGCCAGACGTGCGTGCTCCATGTCTGGGTCGTCGGCCCCTGGGCGCCGGTGTCCGCCTCCAGGCGCACCTGGACGCGCACCGTCCGGATGGCGCGGATGCCCGCCACCGTGGTCAGGGCGGCGGCCCCGAGGGGGGTGCCGGCGGCGTCGTAGTAGTCGAAGTCCAACGACTGCACGTGCAGGTGCCGGACGTCGGTGAGCGGGGCCACCACCGGTGACGCCCCCACCGCGCAGGGGATGATGGTCTCCTGCAACACGGTGCGCCCGCCCACCGTCGCCAGGGTGAAGCCGCGCGTCTCGGGGGCCCCGTCGTTGTCCACGTCCGCGTTCACGTAGAGCTGGGTGTCGGTGGGGCGGTAGGCCGGGTCCTGCGCGGCGATGGGGTCGCGGCAGCGCGCCACCGGGCTGCTGCCGTCGACGCGGAAGCCGGCCTGGCGCACCCGGTCGGCCACCCAGGCCACGATGAGCCGCCCCTGCGCCTGGTTGCGGATCCAGCTCGAGGTGAAGAGCTTCGAGCGCACCGCCGAGCCGATCGTCAGATGGATGGAGGTGAGCGCCAGCGCCATGATGGCCATGGCGGAGATCACCTCGAGGAGCGTGAACCCCTCCTCGCCCCTACGGCGCTGCGCCGGCGGGTCACTCCAGGTCTGCCACATAGGTCGCCGACCGGAAGAAGAGGCGCGCGGCCCGGACGACCTCGATGGTCACCCGCTTCGTGCGCGGGAGGGGCACGTCGGCCTCCACGGTGATGGTGGCCTGGGTGAAGGCGGCGGGGAGCGCCGGTTCCAGCGCGGTGCACCCGGCGGCGCCGGGCGTGCGCGTGCGCGTCCCGGCGGCCAGGCAGGCGTGGCCGTAGCCCAGCGCCCGCAGGTAGTCGAGCTCGGCCTGCACCCACGCGGCCGCTTCCCCGTGCACGCCGGCGGTGCGGGCCTGGCTGACGCCGGCGAGGAAGATGTTCATCACGGCCAGCGTGACGAAGGCCAGCACGCTCAGGCCGACGATGATGTCCACGAGGGCGGCTCCGCGCTCACGCGGCCGGCCAGGTCCCCGCTGGAGATCCCCCACCGGCTCCCGGGAGCTGGCGGAACGCCGGGCACCCTCAGGGGCCAACGGTGATCGCTCCGGTGACCGGGGCGATGGTGACGACCCGGCTGGCGCCGCGGGACGGGTGCGTCACGGTGACCTCGGCAGCGGCGGTGATCAGGGGCACCCCCAGCGTGTTGAACTGGAGGGTATTGCCGGGGAGGGTGGTGGCGAGGTCCAGGGGAACGGGCAGGGGCTGGCGACGCAGGGTGGTGCCCCCGATCTGCGTGGTGTAGCCCGCCGGCGCCGCACCGGCGCGCGGCGTGAAGGTCACCGTCACGACGGCACGGCGCGAGATGCCAAGCTGCTGGGCCGCCCGCACGTCGTTCACCAGCGTCTCCGTCCAGCCGGTGAGCTGGCGGTCGGCCAGGTGGGCCCGCACCGAGACCACCGAGGTGGCCAGGACGAGGAGGAGCAAGGCCACGGCGACGCCCAGCTCGAGCACCGTGACGCCGCGCTCGGAGGCGGCCGCCCCCGGTGTGCTGCGCATCGCCGTCCCTCCTCCCCCAACATGCCGGCGGCGCGGGATCCGCCGGGACCCCGCGCCGCACACCTCGTCGGAGCCCTCTTCGGCGGCCCGGCTGGCCTCCCGGATCGCTCCGGGAGGCCCCGTGGCTTTGCGTCCTCGAATCGCTTCGAGTTTGCCCTGTCGGAGAGCCTGTCCGTATTGTGCCGAGACCTTCACCAGGATTCTGCCCCCATCCGGGCGCCCTTAGACCCGCGCCGACCGGCCCGCCGCCGCCGCCCCGGCGTCCTTGACACCCCCCGGGCTCGGTGCTAAGACGGGGGCCGGAGAGCCCACCGTGCGCATCGTCCTGGCCCAGATCAACCCGATCGTGGGCGACATCGAAGGCAACGCACGCCGCGTGTGCGAGCGCATCGGGCAGGCGGCGGCGCTCGGCGCGGACCTGGTGGCCTTCCCCGAGCTCGTCCTCACCGGCTATCCCCCCGAAGACCTGGTGTTGCGTGCCGACTTCGTCGCGGCCAACCGCCAGGCGCTGGAGGAGGTGGCCCGCGCCGCCCGCGAGGTGGCCGTGGTCGTGGGGTTCGTGGACGCCGCCGACCACCTCTACAACGCCGCGGCCCTGTGCTGGGACGGGCAGGTGGCCGGCATCTACCACAAGCACCGGCTGCCCAACTACGGCGTCTTCGACGAGCGGCGCTACTTCCACCCGGGCCGTGCCTGCCCCGTCTTCACCGTGGCCGGCCAGCCCATGGCGCTGACCATCTGCGAGGACATCTGGGCGCCCGGCGGGCCCTGCCAGGCCGGCGCCGCCGCCGGGGCGCTGCTGCTGGTGAACATCAACGGCTCCCCCTACGACCGGGGGAAGTGGCGGCTGCGCGAGGAGATGGTGGCCACCCGGGCGCGCGACTACGAGGTGGCTATCGCCTACGTGAACCAGGTGGGCGGCCAGGACGAGCTGGTCTTCGACGGCATGAGCTTCGTGGTGGACCACCGCGGGACGGTGCTGGCCCGAGGGCCGCAGTTCCAGGAGGCGCTGGTCGTCTGCGACGTGCCGCTGGACGAGGTGCGGCGGGCGCGCCGCCTGCCGCCCACGCCGCTCGGGGAGGAAGAGCCGCACATCCCCACGCCGCACGTGCCGGTCTCGACCGCGCCCCGGTACCCCTCGCGCCCACCAGTGGAACCGGCGGTGGCTGCGCCGCTGGCGCCGCTGGAGGAGGTCTACCAGGCCCTCCTCCTGGGCACGCGCGACTACGTGCGGAAGAACCGCTTCCGCGACGTCGTCGTGGGGCTCTCCGGCGGGGTAGACTCGGCGCTGGTGGCCACCATCGCCACGGACGCCCTGGGCCCCGAGCACGTCCACGTGGCCTTCATGCCCTCGCCGTACACCTCGGAGCAGAGCCACCGGCTGGCCCGGCAGGTGGCGGCCAACCTGGGGCTCCGCCCGGTGGAGCTGCGCATCGACGAGGTCTTCGCCGCCTTCCGCCGGACCCTGGGGGAGGTCTTCGCCGGCCGCCCCGAGGACGTGACGGAGGAGAACATCCAGGCGCGCATCCGCGGCACGCTGCTGATGGCCCTCAGCAACAAGTTCGGCTGGCTGGTCCTCACCACCGGGAACAAGAGCGAGCTGGCCGCCGGCTACGCCACGCTCTACGGCGACATGGCCGGCGGGTTCGCCGTCATCAAGGACGTGCCGAAGACGCTGGTCTACGCCCTGGCCCGCTGGCGCAACGCCCGGGGCGCCGTCATCCCCGAGGAGGTGCTCACCCGCGCCCCGTCGGCGGAGCTGCGCCCCCACCAGACCGACCAGGACACCCTCCCGCCCTACGAGCTGCTCGACCAGATCCTGGAGCTGTACGTGGAGCAGGACCTCTCACCAGCCGAGATCGCCGCGCGCGGCTTCGACCCGGCGGTGGTGGCCCGCGTCGTCACCATGGTCGACCGGAACGAGTACAAGCGCCGCCAGGCGCCGCCGGGGGTGCGCATCACGACGAAGGCCTTCGGGCGCGACCGCCGCCTGCCCATCACCAACTGGTACCGCCCGCCCATCCCCGCCCCGGCCGCCTCGGAGGGAGGTCCACCCTCCGCTCCGTGAGGGACCTGCCCGGCGGACGCTACCACATCGAGACCCACCCCGCGCCTGCACCCTTTCCTGCACCGGCGGCGTTCCGCCTGGAGGGCGGAGACGAGTACGTGAAGTACGGCCACGCCCCCTTCGCCAGCGGCGGCGCCGGCGACCCCTACTGGACGGCCGAGATCATCACCCAGACCTGGTTCATGGCCGAGCGCGGCCGCATCCCCATCTCGGGCGCGGGGTACGGCGGGCCCTTCGCCGGCCCGGGCTTCGACGGGATCTGGCTGGACATGTCGGAGATCGTGCGCCCCACGCGCGACGGCATCCACGGCCGCGAGTACATCTCCACCGCCGTGGACGTGGGCCGCCGGCCCGAGGTGGTGCGGCTCGACGCCCCCGACGCGCTGCCGCCCTGCCTGACCCTGCCCTTCCCCGTCCTCTTCAACCCCTACCCCCTGCCGCTGGAGCGCCGGACGCCGCTGCTGTCCGTGGCCGCCGCGGCGCAGCGCCTCGGGACGGTGGCGCTGCTCGAGCCGGAGCAATGGGCCGACGACCTGGCCCCGTTCACCGAGGCCCTGGGGGTGCGCGTGCCGCTGCGGCACCTGGAGGCGCTGCGCCCCCTGTGGTCTCGCGTCCCCTACCTCGAGGTCGACGGCCCCGCAGATCCCGGGGACCTCGAGCGGGTCGAGGCGCTGGTCGCCGCCGCCCATCCCGGGGCCGTGGTGGCCTGGCGCCTGCCGCTGGACGCCACCACCCCCGAGCGCGCCCTGGCCTTCGTGCGCGCTGGCGCGGGCGTCCTGCACCTGACCGCCGACGAGTACGGCCGCACGCCGGCGGGGTTCCTGGCCGACGCCCTGCGCGCCGTCCACCGCCGCCTGGTGGCGGAGGGGCTCCGCGACCCGGTCGCGGTGGTGGCCAGCGGCGGGATCGCCGCGGCCGAGCACGTGCCCAAGGCCATCGTCTGCGGCGCCGACCTGGTGGGCATCGACTTCACGCTGCCGGTGGCGCTGGGGTGCGCGCTGTGGGCGGACAAGGGCCACTGCGCCGCCGAGGCGGGGGAGTTCGATGTGGCGTGGGGGGCGCAGCGCCTGGTCAACCTGATGGCCGCCTGGCGCGACCAGCTCCTGGAGTGCCTCGGGGCCATGGGCCTGCGCGAGGTGCGGCGGCTGCGCGGGGAGGTGGGACGGGCCATCTTCTACGCCGAGGAGGAGGCCGAGTTCCGCCGCCTCGTGCCTGCCGTCGAGGGGCCCCTGCGCCCCGGGACCTCCCCGGACGGGGAGCGGCCCACCATGGGGGACCTGCGCTGGCCGCCGGAGCTGCTGCAGGGCACCTGGGCGATGGCGGCCACGGGGCGGCCCCCGGCGCACGGCGAGTACACCGTGGGCCGCTCCGGCGGCGGCTTCGACCGGCTGCGGTTCGTCTTCGAGGTCGACCCGGCGTGGCAGCCGCCGGAGCGGGTCGACCCCGAGACGGTGGACCTGCGCCTCGCCCTCAACCGCCGCGGCGACGGTCCCCAGCTCGTCCTGCCGCTGCCGGTCTACGGCGGCGGGATGTCCTTCGGCTCGGTGAGCCTGCAGACGATGCTCGCCCGCGCCCGGGCCGCCCAGCGCATCGGCACCTTCACCTCCACGGGCGAAGGCGGCTACCCCGACGAGCTCGTCCCCTACCAGGACCACATCATCACGCAGGTGGCCACGGGGCTCTTCGGTGTGCGCGAGGAGACGATCCAGCGCGCCCGCTTCGTCGAGTTCAAGTACGCCCAGGGAGCCAAGCCGGGCCTGGGCGGCCACCTGCTCGGCGGCAAGGTCACCGAGGCCGTGGCGGCGATGCGCGAGTCGGTGGCCTGGGTGAGCCTCTACTCGCCGTTCCCCTTCCACAGCGTCTACTCGGTGGAGGACCACAAGAAGCACGTGGACTGGATCCGCCAGGTCAACCCGGAGGCCATCGTGGCCGTGAAGGTCTCCACGCCCACCGACGTGGACATGGTGGCCGTGGGGATCTACTACGCCGGGGCGCACGTCGTCCACCTGGACGGCGGGTACGGCGGGACCGGGGCGGCGCCGGAGATCGCCAAGAAGAACATCGCCATGCCCATCGAGTACGCCATCCCCAAGGTGCACCGCTTCCTCGTGGCCGAGGGGATCCGCGACGAGGTGGTGCTGGTGGCCTCGGGCGGCATCCGCACCCCCTACGACGCGGCCAAGGCCATCGCGCTGGGAGCCGACGGGGTCGTGCTCGGCATGGCCGAGCTGGTGGCACTGGGCTGTACGCGGCTGGGCGACTGCGAGAAGGGGAAGGGGTGCCCCTTCGGCATCACCACCACTGACCCGGAGCTGAGCCGGCTGATCGACCCCGACTGGGGGGCCGAGCGCATCGCCAACCTCTACCGCGCCTGGGCGATGGTGCTGCGCGACATCCTCAGCCGGCTGGGGCTGCGCCGCGTGGAGGCACTGCGCGGGCGGACGGACCTGCTGCGCTACCTGGTGGAGCCGGGGGCGGCGTCGTGACGGTGGCGACGGTGCCGGTGCGGGGAGCGGCCGCGGGCCCGCAGGACGCGACGGCGCGGGTGCGGGCGCTCGTGGCCGCGCGTCGGGCGCTCGGCCCGGTGCCGGTGCCGCCGCGGCCGGCCGAGGCGGAGGGCGGCTGCGGGGTCGTCGGCCTGGCCGCCTCCGTCCCGGTGCGCGGCCGGCACGTGCTGGCCCCCTGCCGACAGATGCACAACCGCGGCAACGGCAAGGGGGGCGGGCTGGCCGCCTGCGGCCTCGTCCCCGAGGAGGTGGGCGTGGACGCGCGCACGCTGGCCACCCACTACCTCATCCACGTCGCCCTGCTCGACCCCGAGGCCCTCGGCGAGGTGGAGCGCCAGTTCCTCCCCGAGCTCGCGGTGGTGCAGGGCGGGCGGTTGCCCACGGTGGACGACTACCGCGACGTCCCGGGGCTGACCGTGCGCCCGCCCGACGTGTGGCGGTACGTGGCCCGCGTCCGCCCCGAGGTGCTGGAGCGCTTCGTGGCGGCGCGGGGCCTGGAGGGGCTCGACCCGCAGGACGCGGAGGACGAGTGCCTCAGCCAGTGGGCCTTCCGCCTGAACCGGGCCCTCTACGGGGACGGCAGGATGCGCGCCTTCGTCCTCTCCTACGGACGGGACCTGCTGGTGCTGAAGATCGTGGGCTATGCCGAGCAGGCCTTCCAGTACTACCGCCTGGAGGAGCTGCGCGCCCACGTCTGGATCGGACACCAGCGCTACCCCACCAAAGGGCGCGTGTGGCACCCCGGAGGCGCCCACCCCTTCGCCGCGCTGGACGTGGCGCTGGTGCACAACGGCGACTTCGCCAACTACCACGCCGTCGGGGAGTACCTGGCGCAGCGGGGGCTGTACCCGCTCTTCCTCACCGACACCGAAGTGGCGGTCCTCCTCTTCGACCTGTGGGCGCGCACCTTCCGCTACCCGCTGGAGGTCCTGCTCGAGGCCATGGCGCCCACCACGGAGCGGGACTTCCTCCTGCTGCCTCCCGCCCGCCGACAGCTGTACCGGGCGGTCCAGCGCGCCCACCTGCACGGCTCGCCGGACGGGCCCTGGTTCTTCATCGTGGCCCGCACCGTGCGCGGCGGGGGACCCTGGCAGCTCATCGGCATCACCGACACCTCCATGCTGCGCCCGCAGGTCTTCGCGCTGCAGGACGGCCTGGTCCAGGTGGGGGTGATCGCCTCGGAGAAGCAGGCCATCGACGCCGCCCTGGCCAGCCTGGCCCAGGAGGACCCCCGTGTCGCCCCCCTGGCCGACCGGTACTGGAACGCCCGCGGCGGCTCCTACACCGACGGCGGCGCCTTCGTCTACACCGTCGAGCGCACCGGCGAAGCGGCGCACCTGGTCTGCACCAACAAGTTCGGGGAACCGGTCACCGTCCCGCCCGGGCAGGTCCACTACCTGCCCACCGTGCGCCTGGTCGTCCGCCGGGCCGCCGGGGCCGGCCACGTAGTGGGCGATGGCGAGGGCGCCGCGGGCACTGGCGGTGGGCGCGCGCGGCCGGCCGAAGGCGGCGAGGCGCTGGAGGCCGAAGTGGCGCGCCGCCGCATGGCGGAGTGGTCCTACGCCGACTTGGTGGAGTGGCTCGAGGCGGTGCAGCGCTTCGCCCTCCTCGACCCCGCCGCGCTGCGCGGCGCGGTCGGCCTGCTCACCGAGCTGCTGGACGGCGTCTACCCCACGGGGCGGAAGAAGCCCGCCTCGGTGCGCGCGCTGCTCCAGGGCACGCTCTTCACGGTCCTGCGCGCCGTCCCTGAGGTGTGGGACGGGGTGGTGCGCCTGGCCTGGCCAGCGCGCCACCGGCTGGCGCACCTGCGGCCCCGGGAGACGTGGCCCGAGCCCCTGCTGCTGGTGGACGCCGTCGGATTCCCCTCGGAAGGCCCGTCCAGCCTGGCCCGCGCCCTGGTCGAGGCCTACCGCCTGGGGTGGCGGCGGATGGTCGTCTTCGACGTGCGCGGGCAGCGCTTCATCGGCTGCGGCTTTGGCCCGCACAGCGACGGGGTGCACCTGGACGTCTACGGCAGCCCGGGCGACTACCTGGCCTCAGGGCTCGACGGGATGACGGTGGTCGTGCACGCGAACGGGCAGGACCAGCTCGGCCAGATCCTCAAGCGCGGCCGGCTGGTGGTGCACGGCGACGTCGGGCAGACCTTCCTCTACGGGGCCAAGGGCGGCGAGGTCTTCGTGCGCGGTTCCGCCGCCGGCCGGCCGCTGATCAACGCGGTGGGACGCCCCCGCGTGGTCATCAACGGCACGGCCCTCGACTACCTGGCGGAGTCCTTCATGGCCGGCATCCCCACGCAGGGGGGCGGCTTCGTCATCCTCAACGGGATCACCACCGCTCCCAACGGGACGCTCGTCGACCTGCCCACCCCTTATCCGGGCGGCAACCTCTTCTCGCTCGCCTCCGGCGGGGCCATCTACCTGCGCGACCCCCACGGCCGCTGCGACGAGCTCCAGCTCAACGGCGGCCGCTACGCCGACCTGACCCCCGACGACTGGACGGTGATCCTCCCCTACCTGCAGGAGAACGAACGCCTTTTCGGCATCCCCGTCGACGCCCTGCTCACGGTGGACGGCGTGCGCCGGCCGCCGGAGCGCGTCTACCGCAAGGTCGAGCCGCGCGAGCTGGCCGTGCTGCGCTGAGGAGGCGCGAGGCGGCTCAGGCCGTCGCGGGCTTGTACATCCAGCCGGCCCACACCCCCACGACGCCGTAGATGAGGTGGACGATGTTGTCGGCCGCCGCCAGGCCGCTCGGCAGCAGGTTGAAGAGCTTCGGGAGGAAGAAGCCCACGACCCCGATCACCAGGAAGACCACCCCGAAGATCTTCGCCCAGGTGCTGGCCTGCGCATCGGTGCCGCTGAAGCCGACGTACGCCAGGATCGCGCCCACCACGAGATGGATGAGGTCTTCGATGATGTCCGAGTTGAGGATGAAGACGCGCCCCGTGAAGAGGCCGATGACGCCCAGGACCAGCAGGATGATGCCGCCCCACATGGCATAGGTCTTTGCCGACATCCACTGCGGCCTCCCTTCTTGGGCTGGCTGCCCGGCTGCTGACCGATCCCTAACACCTTCTCGATCCGTCGCCGCCTCCCTGCTGTCCCCCCGGCCTCCCGATGCGACGCCCGCCCGCTTCGGCCACGCTGTC